>NZ_JADBTZ010000124.1:0-15368 GCF_020245885.1 Microcystis sp. M165S2
AGATGTAAACGCTGCGGTAAATATCAAGGTCGCCGGAGGACATTCGGAGACTTTAAACGGACGTGGAGGAAAGCGTAAGACTTCTGTTAAAGAAGCAGCATCCCGTGAAGCGTCAACCCCATTCAGCGACCATTCTAAAAAAGTGGCGTGGTGAGGAATCGCCGTCCGTTTTACGGCGGCGAGGATGTCAAGCTCCTAAATAAGCCGTTAATTCTTCCGAACCGCCAATTAACTGGCCGTCAATGAAGACTTGTGGGGTGGTGGTATTGCCACTCATGGCCCGCAGAGAACGACTGGTGGCATCGCGTCCGAGGATAATTTCCTCGTATTGTAGGCCTTTTTCTTCTAGCATTTTCTTGGCCCGGAGGCAGTAGGGACAGCCGACTTTCGAGAAAAGAGAGACTAAAGGCGGTTTTTTGGCGGATGGGTTGATGTAGTGTAACATCGTTTCTGCATCGGAGACTTGGAAAGGATCTCCCGGTTCTTCCGGTTCAATGAACATTTTCTCGATAACACCATCTTTGACTAGCATCGAATAGCGCCAAGAACGTTTACCGAAACCTAAGTCAGCTTTATCGACTAACATCCCCATTCCTGCGCTAAATTCGCCGTTTCCGTCGGGAATCAAGACGACATTATCACATTCTTGGTCTTTTGCCCACTCGTTCATGACAAAGGTATCATTTACCGACAAGCAAACAATAGTATCTACGCCATTTTCCCGAAAAACTGGGGCTAATTCGTTATATCCGGGTAAATGGGAGGTGGAACAGGTGGGAGTGAATGCCCCTGGTAAGGCAAAAAGAACAACGGTTTTTCCTTTGAATAATTCCTCGCTGGTGATGTTCACCCATTGATTATTTTGACGCACGGGAAAGGTGACATCGGGAACTCTCTGGCCTTCTCGGTTTGGTAGCATAATCGTCAACTCCTAATTGCTAAGTCGTACTCATTTTGAGTTTGTCTAAATTAAGTGTACTCATAACGACTATGAGTTGTCAACAAGTATTTATGCTCAAATCAGGAGACTCCGAGACAGGAGACTCCGAGACAGGAGAATGGGACATAGACAAAAGGCAGTAATATTGATTAGTTAATTTCCCCATCTCCCCCCACACCCTACACCCAACCCCTTTTTTTACTGAAAAATGATGTTTTCCTTACTGAAAAAAAGCTATAAATGGCTAGGACTAGCGATAATAACGGTGATTTTGGCGATTACACCCGCTGCCATTGCCCAATCAACCACGAATAGGATTCCTCTAGCCAAAATTGACTGGTTACAGGCGATTTTTTTGGGATTTGTGCAGGGAGTGACGGAATTTTTACCGATTAGTAGTACCGCTCATTTAAAAGCGATTCCCGTCTTTTTGGGTTGGGGAGATCCCGGTGTCACCTATACAGCAGTGATTCAATTGGGCAGTATTGCGGCGGTATTGTCCTATTTTTGGCAGGATTTAAGGCAAATATCCACGGGAATGGTGAAAGCGGTGGCTAGTTCCGATTATCGTTCCCAAGATTTTCGTTTAGCCCTGGGGATTATCCTAGGCACAATTCCGATCGTTTTCTTCGGTTTGTTAATGAAACTTTTCATTCCCGATTTAGATAATTCCCCCCTGAGAAGCATGACAGCGATCGCCTGTGCCTCTATAGTCATGTCTTTACTCTTAGCTACAGCCGAAAAAATCGGGAAACATAAACGCAGTTTTGAGACTTTGCGACAAAAAGACGGGGTTTTAATGGGATTAGCCCAAGCTTTAGCTCTAATACCGGGTGTATCTCGTTCTGGGTCCACCTTAACTGCCGGGTTATTCATGGGATTAGAAAGGGCCGTAGCGGCGCGATTTTCCTTTCTTTTGGGGATTCCGGCGATAACTTTAGCCGGTTTAGTGGAATTTAAAGGCGTTCTCGACCAGATTAACACCAGTGAATTAATTCCCCTCGCTATTGGGGTAATTTCCTCGGCGATATTTTCCTATCTTTCGATCGCTTGGTTATTAGATTATCTCAAAAAACAGAGTACCTGGGTGTTTGTCTGGTATCGTCTCTTTTTCGGGGTTACTATCCTGATTGGTGTGGCCCTGGGGCGTTTTTCCTGATCTTTTGGCATTCTAATTAATTTCTAAAAAATCTTGCAATTTTTTTAGATAAGTAGGGGCATCTTCTAACATGGGAAAGTGAGCAGTATTAGCCATCTCCACATACTGTATATTATTATTCAAATCCGCCGCTATTTTGCCCATTTTGGCGGGGATAATAATGTCTTTTTCCCCTGATACTAAAAGAGTTGGTATCTTAATCTCAGCAAATTTACCCGGCATAATTTCCACTGCCTTTTTACTCACAGATGTATAAATTGTGCCTAGGGCGGCCTCGTAATCTGCCGCTAAAAAATCTTCTAAAAAAGCAATTCTTTCTGATTTTGGGATCGATCGATGCAAAAATCTCGCCATAAATAATCGATCGGCAAAAGGTACTTTTAAAAACCAATCATAACGAAACTTTACCACATACTTACCGAATTTATGGAAGGCGGCAAAAGCCGCTTTATTATACTCAAAAATACCATTACAGGTTAAAATTACTTTGACCACTCTTTCGGGGTACATAGTAATAAAAAAAGTCGCCACCGATGCCCCCATAGAGTGACTATTGAGATAGATTTTTTCAATTTCTAAACTATCTAAAAACAATGCTAAATCAAGGGCATATTCTTCTAAATCGTAGGAAAGATCAAGAGATTTTTCCGGCAATTTAGACCGACCAAAACCCCGCATATCGTACAATAAACAATCAAAGCGATCGCAAATTGCCGCAGCAGTCGAGCGCCAATAGCGTCCCGAACCTCCCCAACCATGAATAAACACCATCACCGGCTTTTTCTGAACAGATTCCGATTGCCGAATCCACTCGTAATAGTGGGGAACACCGCGGACAGTGATTGTTTTATCGATTATTTGAGTTTTCATGATAGATGTCGTCTTCCAGATTATCCCAAATCTTAGCGAGAGCAGTTTCGCTGACTTTTTGCCAGAAGTCCGAGTTTGTCTCCTCTGGGATGAGGGTGACTAAAACCCTAGTACCCTCTGGAATCGGCACGGATTCGAGGAGTTCGATCCGGCCTTCTTTGATGATCGCGGGAACGGTATTGAGCATAGTTAACCTCGATTTTTCCCCTTAAGCGGATTCTTGACTGGGTAAAGAGGAAGGATGAACCAATAGCTCTGCCGTGGAACGTTTTTCCACCATTTCGCGGGTGATTAAACATCGTTTCACGTCCTTGCGCGAGGGCAATTCGTACATGACATCGAGCATTAATTCTTCCACAATACCCCGTAGGGCCCGGGCCCCGGTTTTACGACGATAGGCCTCTTGGGCGATCGCTAGGACGGCATCAGATTTAAACTCTAACTGTACATTGTCCATCTTCAACAGTTTTTGATACTGTTTCACCAAAGCGTTGCGGGGTTGAGTCAGGATAGCGATTAAAGCTTCCTCATCTAGGGGTGACAGGGCCGCTAGGACGGGAATCCGACCGACAAACTCTGGAATCATGCCAAATTTGACTAAATCATCGGGAGTCATTTGTTTTAATAACCCTGCCGCTACCTTATCCTTACTAGCTTGGCCATCTCCCGGTTGAATAAAGCCCATGGATTTTTTACCGAGACGCTGATCGATCACCTTATCTAAACCGACAAACGCCCCACCGCAGATAAACAGGATATTGCTGGTGTCAATCTGAATACAATCCTGATAGGGGTGTTTGCGGCCGCCTTGGGGGGGAACATTGGCGATCGTTCCTTCTAACATTTTCAGTAAAGCTTGCTGCACCCCTTCTCCGGACACATCCCGGGTAATCGAGGTATTTTCGCTCTTACGGGCAATTTTATCGATTTCATCGATGTAGATAATGCCTCGCTGCGCTTCTTCCACGTCCAAATCTGCCACTTGTAACAGACGCAAGAGAATATTTTCCACATCTTCCCCCACATAACCGGCCTCGGTTAAAGTGGTGGCATCGGCGACAGCAAAAGGTACATCGAGGATTTTAGCCAGAGTTTGAGCTAGAAGGGTTTTTCCCGATCCTGTGGGACCAATTAACAGAATATTGGATTTTTGCAGTTCGATGCTATCTTCTGGACTACCGCCACCGGCTTTTTGGGTTTGGATATCTTTGAGGCGTTTGTAATGGTTATAAACGGCCACAGAAAGCACTTTTTTCGCCTCATTTTGACCGATAACGTAGTCATCGAGGTATTTTTTAATCTCTCTTGGTTTGGGAATTTGTTCCCAAGTGGTTTTATTTTGGCCCGATCGCCGTTTGTTGGGACGTTCCTCCACTGGGGCGATCGGACTAGGGGGTTCCATCAATTCCTCATCGAGAATTTCGTTACACAGTTCCACACACTCGTCACAAATATAGACCCCCGGCCCGGCGATTAATTTTCGCACTTGTTCCTGGGATTTGCCGCAAAATGAACACTTGAGGTGGGAGTCGTATTTAGACATAGTTTATTTACAGGGAAGTAACGGGAACGGTAGGATCGGGAAGTTCGGGACGGGAAATCACCAGATCGATTAACCCATATTCTTTGGCTTCGACAGCGGACATGAAAAAGTCCCGTTCGGTGTCGTTGGCGATGCGATCGTAGGGTTGACCGGTGTGGTGAGCCAGCATGGTGTTGAGTCTCTGTTTAATATAGAGGATCTCTTTGGCTTGGATGGCGATATCACTAGCTTGACCTTGGGCGCCACCGAGGGGTTGGTGAATCATGATCCGGCTACTGGGTAGGGACATCCGTTTACCTGCCGCGCCACCACAAAGCAGGAATGCTCCCATACTAGCGGCTAAACCGAAACAAATTGTCGCCACGTCGGGGCGAATTTGTTGCATGGTGTCGTAGATAGCTAGTCCGGCATAAACGGAACCGCCGGGGGAGTTGATATAGAGTTGGATATCTTTTTCGGGATCTTCTGCTTCCAAGTAGAGAAGTTGGGCAACGATCGAATCAGCGACCTGATCATCGACGGGAGTTCCCAAAAAGACAATTCTCTCGCGCAAGAGTCGAGAATAGATATCAAAAGCCCGTTCACCCATGCCAGACTGTTCGATTACCACGGGTAAAACGTTAGCTAGGGAGTTTCTCCCGGTGTTAGCGTAGATAGCCGGGCGACAATTACTGGTAATTGGGTAGTCAGGTGATCTCGATTCGAGCATAATTTTTTCGGTTCCGCTATCACAATCTTAGGGGTTTTGCTTGGCTGTGGAGCTTTTACTGGCAAATGTTAAGCATCTTTAGCACTTCTGTCCATCTATTATGCCCTAAGTTTTCCTTTGTTGGCAGCAATCAGGGGATGGGGGTTGGGGGATGGGGGAATTCAACTAATACCCTAAAACCCCAACACGACTGCTAACTCCTTACGGTTATTCTTCCTCTGCTGCCAACACTTCCACCTCGGCGGCTGCCAAGGCTTCTTCTGTTTCCTCATCCTCCCTTGTTTCTTCCTCTAGGGAACCTTTGGGGACAAGGGTGATAGTAGCTTTTTCTTTCAGCCATTCTAGGGTGTTTTCCGCCAGCATTTCTTCGGTAATTACCGCCTCTAGACGCTGCATATCTATGTCGCGATCGGACAATTGCGCCATGATTTTAGCGATTTTTTCGGCTACCGCTTCGGTACTGACTTCAATGCCCGCGACTTTAGCCAATTCCTGCACCACGAGAGTCTGTTTCAGACTTTCGATCGCATCGGGACGGGCGTTTTCCCGCAGTTTGGGAATATTATCTTTTGTAAACAACTGGTTGACATCTAGACCCATTTGTTGAAATTCCATGAAGCTTTGGGTCAAAATTTGCGTCACTTCTTTTTCGATCAGCGTCTCCGGTAAATCTAAGGTCGCACCCTTGACAAATTCCTTGGTTAAAGCTTCATAAATGCTGTCTTTGGTTTCCTTTTCCGCTTGTTCTTGGAAGCGTTTCTCTAAACTTGCTCTTAATTCGGCGATTGTCTCCTGCTCGCTGACTTCTTGGGCAAAATCGTCGTCAAGCTCCGGTAATTCCTTTGCTTTTAACTCTTTCATCGTAATTGTAAAAATTACCGCTTTTCCTGCCACATCTTCTTTGGGATAATCTTCTGGGAAAGTTAAAGTCATCTCTTTGACTTCTTCCGGTTTCATGCCGATAATTCCTTCCACCATCCCCTCGATAAAGCGTCCTGCTTCCATATCCACCCGCAGATCTTCGCCGTCAATATCCGGGATAGCTTCGCCGGTTTCGGCGGATTTTCCTCGATAATCAACGATCGCCACATCTCCCAGCTGCGCCCCGCGATCTTCCACGGGAACCAATGTCGCTAATTGTTCTTGACGCTCTTTAAACCAATTTTCCACGGATTCGGGATCATAAACGGTTTCTTCGGCAGTAACGCTCAGATTTTCGTAATCTCCGAGAACAATTGTCGGAGCCACATCCACGGAAGCTAAAAAAGTCAAAACTTTACCCGGTTCATAGGCAGCGATCAAATCCTCAAACTTAGACAATAGCTGCGGATTGCCCAGGGACTCGATCCCCTCCTGTTTTAGGGCAGATTCGAGGCAATTTTCAATTAATTCCTCAATTACTGCCGCTTTTACCGCTTTAGTTCCCAATCTTTGCAGAAGAATCTGACGGGGAACTTTCCCGGGGCGAAAACCGGGTATATTGGCCGACTTCGCTAAATTCTTTACCACTTTCTCGTGGGTGTTTTTCGTGGTTTCGGCGGGAATTTCAATTTCTAAACCTATCTGACTGGCAGGAAGCTTTTCCTGAATAACTTTCATTGATTTTTCTAGCTCTTACGACAAGGAACGTTTATAATGGGGTGAGCGGCGTTTGCGCCTGCGGTGAATACGTCCCGCTCATGATATTCTAGGGGAATAGCTGTAGTTGCTCCCCAAGCTCTCACAATCTTTTTATTTTAGCGGTCAATGGGGTATATTTAATTTATTCCGTCCTTGGGGCAGTTAAGCCCAATCAGAAAATTTTGCTGATCAAAAGCCGATCAATCCAAGTTTTAGAATAACTCGGTGGACAAAAAAGATTTTTTACTGTAACGATTTCTTCGGATCATTATAATCACCCAACTCGTCAGGAGGTCACACAATTTGAGTCAAAAAGTACGGGTCGCTATTTTAGGAGCCACCGGGGCCGTGGGAACGGAATTACTAGAATTATTAGCTAGTCGTCAATTTCCTCTCGCTAGTCTAAAATTACTCGCTTCCGAGCGTTCTGCTGGAAAAACCCTCAATTTTCGGGGCGAAAGTCTCCTAATCGAAGCGGTAAACGAGCGTTCTTTTCAGGACGTGGATATCGTTCTCGCTTCTGCGGGGGGGTCCACCTCAAAAGCTTGGGCGAAAACTATTGTCGAGTCCGGTGCGACAATTATCGATAACTCCAGCGCTTTTCGCATGAATCCCGAAGTGCCTCTGGTTGTCCCGGAAATCAATCCCGACAGTGTGGACAATCACCGGGGCATTATCGCTAATCCCAACTGTACGACAATTCTTTTAGGAGTGGCGATCTGGCCTCTTCACCAAGTACAGGCGATCGAGCGAGTAGTAGTTTCTACTTATCAGTCCGCTAGTGGTGCTGGAGCGCGAGCGATGGAGGAGGTAAAAGAGCAAGCACAAGCAATTCTTGACAATCGGCAACCTCCGACCAATTCTTTCCCCTATCCCCTCGCTTTTAATCTTTTTCCCCACAATACCCCGATTAATGGTCAAGGGTACTGCGAGGAAGAAATGAAAATGGTGAATGAGACACGCAAGATTTTTGCTTGTCCGGGGTTGCGGGTTAGCGCCACCTGTGTACGGGTTCCCGTTCTGCGGGCCCATTCGGAATCGGTTAACCTAGAATTTAGTCGGCCTTTTTCTGTAGTGAAAGCCAGAGAAATTCTTCAGTCCGCTCCGGGGGTAAAATTAGTGGAAGATTGGGACGCTAATTATTTTCCCATGCCAATTGATGCCACCGGTCGCGATGAAGTATTAGTGGGACGCATTCGTCAAGATATCTCCCATCCTAACGGTCTAGAATTGTGGCTATGCGGCGATCAAATTCGCAAGGGTGCGGCTTTAAATGCTGTACAAATTGCCGAACTTTTAGTCAAGAAAAATCTCGTCGGTTCAAGATTAGCAACAGTTTGATAATTAAGCTATCAGCCATCAGCTAGAGCAAGGCGATGATAATTAGAAAAATAGCTAATTAATCGAATAAGTAAAGTCTGGTTGTTGATGGCTCAAAAACTGATAACTCGATTTGTTAGGCTAAAAGCTTCGATGTACTTAGTTGATAACCTTCTTTTTAGGTAAGTGAGTGGGTGGAATTAAATATAAGATGAACGTAGGTTGGGTTGAAGCATGAAACCCAACACCTGCATGGGTTACGAAGTGCGCTAACCCATCCTACAAATAATTAATTGTGCCTCCCTACTTAGGAGGATTGCCAGATTCTTTCTTTTGCCTCTTGCAAGAGTGCCTCTTGCCTTCAGAAGCTGATAACTGATAACTGATAACTGATAACTGATCAATGAGTGAAACAACATATTTTGGACGAGTAATTACGGCGATGGTGACACCCTTCACCGTCGAGGGTCAAGTTAATTATGGGATGGTGGAAAAATTGGCCGATTATCTAGTTACTCACGGTAGCGATGGTATAGTGGTCTGTGGGACGACGGGAGAATCACCCACCCTAAGTTGGCAGGAAGAATACGAACTATTTAGTATTGTCAAAAAAGCGGTTAATGGTCGGGGAAAAGTGATCGCGGGGACGGGTTCTAATTGCACTTCCGAAGCGATCGAAGCTACCCAACAGGCTGCTAAACTGGGTTTAGATGGTTCTTTGCAAGTGGTTCCCTACTACAATAAACCACCCCAAGAGGGTTTATACGAGCATTTTCGCACCATTGCCAAAGCTTGTCCCGATCTGCCGGTGATGCTTTATAATATCCCCGGTCGTACGGGTCAAAATATGACCCCGGAAACGATTATTAAACTGGCAGCAGTTGATAATATTATGGCGGTAAAAGAAGCTAGTGGTAATTTAGAACAAACCTGTAAGATTTACTGTCATACCCCTGAAAATTTCGCTATTTATTCCGGCGATGATTTTCTCACTTTACCCCTGATGACCTGTGGTGCGGTG
Source organism: Microcystis sp. M165S2 (assembly GCF_020245885.1). Classification (NCBI taxonomy): domain Bacteria; kingdom Bacillati; phylum Cyanobacteriota; class Cyanophyceae; order Chroococcales; family Microcystaceae; genus Microcystis; species Microcystis sp. M165S2. The sequence continues at coordinate 9,183 of NZ_JADBTZ010000124.1, forward strand.
GGGGTGGTCAGTGTTGCTAGTCATCTGGTGGGAGAAGAAATCCAAGGGATGATTCAAGCTTTATTAACCGGAGATGCGGCCAAAGCGATCGAGATTAACTTGAAATTATTTCCCCTGTTTAAAGGTTTATTTTGTGCCACTAATCCAATTCCAATTAAAGCGGCCTTAAATCTAGTCGGTTGGGAAGTGGGGGGATTGCGATCTCCTTTATGTTCCTTAAGTTCCGAACTAGAGGAAGGATTAGCAAAAATTATGCAAGAATTGTCTTTAATTTAGAAAAATACTAGAAAATTTGGCTAACTAAACTAGGATTTTTTCGAGAAATAGGTTATAATATTAATAGCTTAACTAGAAAATAAATATAGTTTATAACGGCTAGAAAGTATTGATATAAGTTAACTTAGCTAGGGTTTGTTACCCTAGTCAGACTTATTCTAACTATTCATTTTTTGAGATTTCCCGTCCACAAAACCCACCTGAAAAATCCCCATAACTTACCATCAAAGGATACCTAATGAATCAAGATAAAACCCAAGCAAAACTAAAGATCATTCCCCTAGGAGGATTACACGAAATCGGCAAAAACACCTGTGTTTTTGAGTACGATGATGAGATTATTCTCTTGGATGCTGGTTTAGCTTTTCCTTCCGATGATATGCACGGGGTCAATGTAGTGCTTCCCGATATGACTTATCTAAGAGAAAATCGCCATAAAATTAAGGGGATGATCGTCACCCACGGTCACGAAGATCATATCGGTGGCATTCCCTACCATCTCAAACAATTTGATGTACCAATTATCTACGGTCCGCGTCTAGCCATGGCCTTATTGCGGGATAAATTGGAAGAAGCAGGATTAGCAAATCGTACCAAATTAGAAACCGTTGTTCCCCGGCAAATGGTGCGTTTAGGTAAATCTTTCATGGTGGAATATATACGCAATACCCACTCGATCGCCGATAGTTTTTGTGTAGCAATTCACACTCCTTTAGGGGTAGTTATTCACACAGGAGATTTTAAAATTGACCATACTCCCGTGGATGGCGAATTCTTTGATCTACAAAAAATTGCCGAACATGGCGAGAAAGGGGTGCTATGTTTATTGAGTGATTCCACTAATGCGGAAGTACCCGGTTATACTCCTTCGGAAGCTGCTGTTTATCCCGGTTTAGAGCGGGTTTTTAACCAAGCAACGGGACGGATTATGATCACTACCTTTGCTTCCTCGGTGCATCGGATTAATCTGGTGTTGAAATTGGCCCAGAAATTTAACCGGAAAGTGGTGGTAGTGGGTCGATCGATGTTAAATGTCATCGCTCATGCGCGCAATTTGGGGTATATAAAATGTCCCGATGATCTATTTGAACCCTTGAAAGCGACCCGCAATTTAGCCGATGATAAAATCGTCATTTTAACCACAGGCTCCCAGGGGGAACCTTTAGCGGCCATGACGCGGATTTCTAAGGGTGAACATCCTCATATTCGCGTGCGTCAGGGGGATACAATTGTCTTTTCCGCTAATCCGATTCCGGGTAATACGATCGCTGTGGTCAATACAATTGATCGCCTGATGATGCAGGGTGCTAACGTGGTTTACGGACGCGATAAGGGAATTCACGTTTCCGGCCATGGTTCCCAAGAAGACCATAAATTGATGCTATCTTTGACGCGGCCGAAGTTTTTTGTGCCAGTGCATGGAGAACACCGAATGCTGGTTAAACACGCTCAGATGGCCCAAAGTATGGGGATTCCCGCCGAAAATATGGTGATTGTCAAAAATGGTGATACGATCGAGTTAACTGGCGATCGCATTGCGATCGGCGCGCCAGTGCCTTCGGGAATCGAGTTAGTCGATCAAGCGGGTGTGGTCCACGAACACATTATGCAGGAAAGACAACAATTAGCCGAAGATGGTGTGATTACGATCGCATCCTTCGTTAACGCTGAGGGACAATTAAGCGCACCTCCAGAGATTAATTTGCGCGGTGTGGTGACAAAAGTGGAAATCTCGCTGCTGAATCAGTTAATTATTCGGGCGATCGAACGCTGTTTAAGCGATCGCATCGGGGAATTTAAAACCGCGACGGGGGCCACGGATTGGGTCGGTTTGCGGGCCGAAATCGAGACGACTTTGCAACGTTTAATCAAACGGGAGTTACAGAGTCAACCCTTAGTGATTTTCCTCCTGCAAGCGGCGGCAACGGAACCAGCGAACAATCGTACTTATCGCCGCCGTCGTCCCGCAGCTACCATGGCCTCCTAATAGCAGTGAGCAGTAATCAGTGAGCAGTGAGCAGTAATCATTGAGCAGTGAGCAGTAATCAGTGAAAAGATGGCAAGAAACTGCTATTTAATACTGCTCACTTAACACATACTGCTCACTTAAAACTCAAATCTGATAACTGTTAACTTACCCACTGATAACTGATAACTGATAACTGATAACTGATCATGTTGCATGCTGCCGATTTGCGATCGCTGCTGACCGCCGTTGCCAGGGGAGAAATCAACCCGGAGAAAGCCTTAGATAAACTTAAACATCTGGCCTTTGAACCGGTGGAAGACTTCGCTAAAATTGACCATCATCGTCAATTAAGAACGGGATTTCCGGAGGTTATCTGGGGGCCGGGTAAAACCACCGCTCAAATCGCCCAAATTATCGGTGTATTGCGTCAAAATAGTCCCGTGGTTATGGCCACCCGCATTGAAGCAGAGATAGCGGCCCAGCTACAGGAACAGGTAACGGACTTAGTTTATTATCCCTTAGCCCGCATCTGTGCCATTGCCGCAGCTGCCCCAGAAAATCCCCCAAAAGGGATAATTTCCATCCTAACGGCGGGAACTGCCGATATTCCCGTAGCGGAGGAGGCGGCGGTTACTGCTCAATTGTGCGGTTTTTCCGTGCAGCGTCTCTGGGATGTGGGAGTAGCGGGAATTCATCGCCTCTTGAATCATCGCCATCTACTGGATGCCGCCGATGTGTTAATTGTTGTTGCGGGAATGGAAGGAGCCTTACCAAGTGTGGTAGCGGGATTAGTCGATCGCCCGGTGATCGCCGTTCCCACCAGTATCGGTTACGGAACCAGTTTCGGTGGTATTGCTCCTTTGTTAACTATGCTCAATTCCTGTGCGGTCGGTATCGGTGTGGTTAATATCGATAATGGTTTTGGGGCCGCCATGTTAGCTGGCCAAATTTTACGCACGGCGGCCAGATTAGCCTAGATTTTCCTTCAACTCAGGCTGAATATCCTATACAGTTGGTATAGGGATAAACTACTTTGAAAAAGAAGCCGATATGCACCTAAGTGAAATTACTCATCCCAACCAGTTACATGGTTTATCACTCCGTCAATTAGAAGATATTGCCCGTCAGATTCGCGAAAAACACCTCCAGACGATCGCCGCTACCGGTGGACATTTGGGACCGGGGTTAGGAGTCGTAGAACTAACGATCGCCCTTTACCAAACCCTCGATCTCGATCGCGATAAAGTCCTTTGGGACGTGGGACACCAAGCTTATCCGCACAAACTCCTCACTGGTCGCTATAACGATTTTCACACCCTCCGCCAAAAAAACGGTGTTGCGGGCTATCTAAAACGTTGCGAGAGCAAATTTGACCATTTTGGGGCTGGACACGCCTCTACGAGCATTTCTGCGGGGTTAGGAATGGCTTTAGCCCGGGATGCCAAGGGGGAAGATTTCAAGGTGGTATCGATCATCGGGGATGGCGCTTTAACCGGGGGTATGGCCCTAGAAGCGATTAACCATGCTGGACATTTACCGAACACCAACATCATGGTTATCCTCAACGATAACGAGATGTCCATTTCCCCGAACGTCGGGGCAATTTCCCGCTATCTTAATAAAGTTCGTCTTAGCGAACCCGTCCAGTTTATCGCTGATAATCTCGAGGAACAATTGAAAAATCTACCCTTCTTCGGGGACTCCCTCACTCCGGAAATGGAACGAGTCAAAGAAGGAATGAAACGGTTAGCAGTTCCCAAAGTCGGCGCTGTTATCGAAGAATTGGGCTTTAAATATTTTGGCCCGATTGATGGTCATAATATTCCCGAATTAATCGCCACTTTTAAACAGGCCCATAAGGTCCACGGACCGGTTTTCGTCCACGTTGCCACCGTTAAAGGCAAAGGCTACGAATGGGCCGAAAAAGATCAAGTGGGTTATCATGCCCAAAATCCCTTTAATTTAGCTACGGGTAAACCGATTCCCTCCACTAAACCGAAACCCCCCGCTTATTCCAAAGTTTTCGGGCATACTCTCACTAAATTAGCGGAAAATGACCCGCGCATTATCGGCATCACCGCCGCCATGGCCACCGGGACGGGATTAGATAAATTTCAAGCAAAACTGCCGAAACAGTACATCGATGTGGGTATTGCCGAACAACACGCCGTTACCCTCGCTGGTGGTCTTGCTTGCGAAGGAATGCGCCCAGTTGTCACCATTTACTCTACTTTCCTGCAGCGGGCTTTTGATCAGATTATTCACGATATCTGCATTCAAAATCTACCGGTTTTCTTCTGCATGGACCGGGCCGGTATTGTTGGGGCCGATGGACCGACGCACCAAGGGATGTACGATATCGCCTACCTGCGTTGTATCCCCAATATGACCATTATGGCCCCGAAAGATGAGGCGGAACTGCAAAGAATGGTCGTGACGGGGATTAATCATACCAGCGGCCCCATTGCCATGCGTTACCCCCGGGGCAACGGTTTAGGGGTTCCCCTGATGGAGGAAGGTTGGGAAGCTTTACCCATCGGTAAGGGCGAAATTCTCCGCAGTGGTGATGATATTCTTCTGTTGGGATACGGCACGATGGTTAACACTTCCCTACAGGTGGCTGAAATTCTCAGCGAACACGGTATCGAAGCTACAGTGGTTAATGCTCGTTTTGTCAAGCCCCTTGATACAGAACTTATCTTTCCTCTTGCCCAACGTCTTGGTAAAGTGGTGACTTTGGAAGAGGGTTGTTTGATGGGTGGTTTTGGTTCTGCGGTTTTGGAAGCTTTACAGGATGCTAATATTCTGGTTCCGGTCAAACGTTTCGGGGTTCCTGATAAATTAGTGGACCACGCAAAACCAGAGGAATCCTTCGCTGATTTGGGTTTAACCAGTCCCCAGATTGCCGAACAGGTTTTAGCGGCATTTTTTAGCCAAAAACAAACCGCTAAGGTTGGTTAAAATCTAGAGATTAGCTTGTCCAGTTTTCCCGAAAAATTAGGGAAGACTGGTTTTTTTTGGTCTAGATAAGTAAAATTTATCTTAAGCTATAGCAAATAATGGGTTATTTAGGACGCTTTCAATTTTCAAACTCTTATCTGAACAGGGTTTCAGCGATGGATTGTCCTAAGCACCTTGGTCTTTGCTATAATAAATAATTGGGAAATTTAAATATAAAAAGCCAATGCAACAAAACTTTACAAAACTAGATTTTGTGCGAATTTGCCCAAATTTAGCCGAAAAGCAGGATTCGTTACATTTCGTAATGTGATAAGATCGTGGTATGCTGTGGGCTTAGTGTGACCATGTAACTTTGTAATCGCAGAAAACCTGCGCCAATCAAGGCACTTAATCCCTTATCACCTCCTAAAAGAGACATTAAAGGTTAAATTTTGCCAAGAAATTGCTTGAAGTTTTGTAAAGCAACTTGACTTAAAGACAGAATTGTGCATAGTAGAAGTAGGCGGAGAGAAGATTGGACGATTACAAGCCACTGAATTACCTATGGAAAACCAACTTTTGCAGCGAATCACCCTCGATTTAAATATCTGTCATGGCAAACCTTGCCTTCGAGGATTGCGTTATCCTGTTGAATTTATCCTAGAATTACTTAGTTCTGGCATGAGTATCGAAGATATTTTAGCCGACTACGATGATTTGGAACGGGAGGATATTCTAGCCGCGTTATTGTTTGCCACTCGATTAACTCAGTTGACGCTCCCATCGCTCTCATGCGAGGGATTCCCTGTTCAACCAGTTACCTTATCTACTAAGCTTTCACCTAATAGACAGTGGGTAGTCTGTCCGAGGGCTTGAATTTCTGTCCGCCCGACAGTATTTGCTCTATGAAGTATGTTGATAGCGGCGTTTTCATCTCTGTCTAGAACACAGCCACAAGAACAAATATGAGTTCTAACAGACAATGTTTTCTTGACAATGGA
>NZ_JADBTZ010000125.1:0-3578 GCF_020245885.1 Microcystis sp. M165S2
ATCAGTTATCAGTTATCAGTTATCAGTTATCAGTTATCAGTTATCAGTTATCAGTTATCAGTTATCAGTTATCAGTTATCAGTTATCAGTTATCAGTTATCAGTTATCAGTTATCAGTGATCAGTTATCAGTTATCAGTGATCAGTGATCAGTTATCAGTGATCAGTTATCAGTTATCAGTTATCATATGTGAGTTTTCAGTTCACTGATTGGCTCTTCTCGACTTTGTGTGATAATTTTTGCTTATGGAATCGTGAAATGCTTATCGGGCAAGACTTTTAGGGCTATTTTGCGGATATTCTATCAGTATAGACCGCGTTTCCACACATAAACCAGAAGAGCCCCTGAGAGAGATTACTGTTTACTGTTTACTGATAACTGAAAAGTCTCCCCCCCTAAACAATAACGCTGCCCGATTTTGCTAGGATAAGAAATGTAACAAGAATCTTTCTTAACAGTCGGATAATTCATGGGCAACGATACCATCACCTTACTCTCTCCCCGGGAAATTGAAAAAATGCGTCGAGCCGGACGATTAGCGGCTAAACTGTTAGACCATCTGGCAGATATGGTCAAACCGGGGGTAAGTACCCTAGAAATCAATGATGAGGCAGAACGTTGGACTTGCGCCCAGGGAGCGAAAAGTGCGCCCCTAGGATACCATGGTTTCCCTAAGTCTATCTGTACTAGCATTAACGAGGTCATCTGTCACGGCATCCCCAGCGCCAATCAAATCCTTAAAGAGGGCGATATTATTAACATCGATGTCACCCCGATTTTAGAAGGTTATCACGGCGATACCTCACGCACTTTCTTTGTCGGTACTCCCTCCCCCTTGGCCAAAAAGTTAGTGGAAGTTACCAGAGAATGTCTGCAAAGAGGCATAGATGCAGTGCAGCCGGGGGGTAAAATCGGCGATATCGGGGCGGCTATCCAAGAATATGCCGAAGGAGAAGGATTTTCGGTGGTTAGAGATTTTGTCGGTCATGGTATCAGTAATGTTTTTCACACCGGTCCGCAGGTTCCCCACTACGGCACTCGTGGCAAGGGCAAAAAAATTCGCCCCGGCATGGTATTCACCATTGAACCAATGATTAATGAGGGAACCTGGCAACATATTGTTTTAAAAGACGGTTGGACTGCTATTACTAAAGATGGTAAACTTTCGGCCCAATTTGAACACACCATCGCCGTCACCGAAACCGGTGTCGAAATTCTTACTTTACCCGATTAAATTTAGGGAACGGGGAACAGGGGATAGGGAATGGGGGAATGGGAGAATGGGGAAATAGGGAAGTTTCAACTAATACCCCAAAACCCTAAAACCCTAAAACCCCATCACCCCTCTCCCTTCTCCCCCCGCAACGCGCACGAAGTGGTCTCCTCACTTCCCACTAATAACTGATAACTGAATATATGCAGTATCGTCGTTTCGGTCGCACTAATCTACAAATGCCGGTGTTTTCCTGTGGGGGAATGCGCTATCAATTTCAGTGGCAGGATGTGCCGATGTCGCAAATTCCCGACGAGAATCAAGGCAATTTAGAGGCAATCATCAATAAATCTCTAGAAGTGGGGATTAATCACATCGAAACCGCTAGGGGTTACGGCACTTCGGAGATGCAATTAGGCAAAATTTTGCCGCAACTACCCAGAGACAAGATTATCGTGCAGACGAAAGTTTCTCCTAGTCAAGATGTGCGGGAATTTCGCCGTAACTTTGAGCAATCCCTGCAATTTTTACGGTTAGATTATGTGGATTTGTTGGGTATCCATGGCATCAACACCGAGGAAATTCTCGATGACACTATGGCCGAGGGCGGTTGTTGGCAAGAGGCGAAAAAATTACAGCAACAGGGAAAAGTTCGTTTTATCGGTTTCTCGACCAATGCACCAACTGATGTAATTGTCAAGACTATTGCAACAAATTGTTACGATTACCTCAATTTGCACTGGTACTATATTTTTCAGAATAACTGGCCGGCCATAGAAGCGGCAAAACAGCACGATATGGGGGTTTTTATCATTAGTCCCTCCGATAAGGGCGGCCATCTCTACAATCCTCCCCCTAAGCTCGTGGCTCTCTGTTTTCCTCTCAGTCCGATGGTTTTTAATAACCTATTCTGTCTCAGTCATCCGACCGTCCATACCCTTAGTATCGGTGCTGCGCGAGCCAGAGATTTTGATGAACACCTGAAAACTTTACCCTTACTCGATCGAGCCGAGGAGATTTTACCGCCAATTATCGAGAGATTGCAAGGGGAGATGATCAACTGTTTAGGCGATAATTGGGTGAAAACTTGGTCTGTGGGTTTACCTAGCTGGGAAAATACCCCCAATCACATCAATATTCGTTCTATCCTCTGGTTACGCAATCTCGCTATCGCCTACGATATGATTGACTTTGCCAAGGCCCGATACAATCTCTTGGGGAATGGGGGTCACTGGTTCCCCGGTCAACAGGCAAAAGAGGTGGAAAAACTCGATTTAACTGCCTGTTTAGCCGCTAGTCCCCACGCTGATCAAATTCCCTATCTTCTCGCCGAAACTCATCGATTATTGTCGGGAGAGACGGTACAACGCTTAAGCAGTAGTTAGGTGAACTACTCTCAAGGTCGTTGAGAGCTTCCTGCTTCAATGGGATGCGCTTTCTACCTCGAAAGATAGCCAGTCTTACCTTCCCGACCCCGGCATCCGTCCTAGTTCCTAAGACCCATACTTTTTCTTGCAACACGACCCGTCGAAGCTCGCTTATCGCTTAAGGAATAGTGGTCAAGATATGTTCATCGGAGCATCGGTTTTTGAGAATTGTCTATACGTTGGTCAGCATTCATCCCATCGCTAAAAGCGAGGGAATTCTGCTGACACTAAGTTAAAATTCGATGCCGGGTTGCGCTTTCACTCCCTGTTGACGAAAGGGATGTTTAATTAACTTCATTTCCGTGACTAAATCCGCTATCTCGATTAATTCGGGTAAAGCTCCTCTACCAGTGAGAATAACGTGGCAATTAGCGGGTTTTCGGGCTAAACCAGCGATAACTTCCTGAATATCCAGATAACCGAATTTAAGGGCGATATTGATCTCATCGAGTAAAATTAATTGATATTGGGGATTTTCGAGAAAAGTTAGGGCTTTTTGCCATGCTTCTTCGGCTTTCTCTATATCTCTTTCTCTATCTTGGGTTTCCCAGGTGAAACCTTCCCCCATAGCATAAAACTCGATTTGTTCCCCCCAAACACTAAAAATCTTTTGTTCGGCAGGTTCCCAAGCACCTTTGATGAATTGTACCACCGCCACTTTGTAACCATGACCGAGGGAACGTAAAACCATACCGAGGGCTGCCGTGGTTTTTCCCTTGCCATCGCCGGTATTAACGATAATTAAACCTTTTTCAGCGATTTTTTCGGCTAAACGTTCCTCTTGGATGACCTTGCGGCGCTGCATTTTTTCTTTGTATTGTTCGGGAGTGAGTTGCATTCAAGTCTGTCCAGTCAAATCAAGATAATTGTAACTCAAGGGGTTATCGAGCGCTGTTTGCAGATTTTAACCGGCTAAATTGTCTGGGGGTTGATGCCTA
>NZ_JADBTZ010000126.1:0-12080 GCF_020245885.1 Microcystis sp. M165S2
GATTACTACAGTGCCGACTACAGTAATCGCACGACTGGGTTAACCATGACCTATGACCCGACAACGGGTAATGGCACAATCACCATTGGTAGCGAAGTTGATACACTCATTTCCATTGAAAGTTTTATCGATAATAATTATGACGGTCAATTTACAGGCACAGCTTTTGATGATGTGATTGTTGGTACTTCTGCCAATGACCAATCCTCTTATGGTGGTCTGTTTGGTGGGGATGGTAACGACACCATCTCAGGTGGTGCTGGTGATGACAAACTCTATGGTCAGGAAGATAATGATGTCCTGAATGGTGAGCTTGGTAATGATGCTCTTTATGGGGGTAATGGTAATGACACACTACAAGGAACAAATAACGGTACAGGAGAACAAGATTATCTAGAAGGGGGAACAGGAAGCGACCTCTTCATCCTTGCAGATACGACAAAGACCTTCTATGATGATGGTAATGCAACTAATGCAGGTACTAACGACTATGCGAGAATTGCCGACTTTAACACTACTGATGATATAATTCAACTACAAGGTTCAAGTAGTGACTATCTGTTAACGGTTTCTGGTTCTAATACTAATCTCTACATCAATAAACCCGGAAGCGAACCAGATGAACTCATTGCTGTTATCAATAATCAAACAGCATTAAGTCTAACTGCTAGTTATTTTAGCTATGTTGCTAGTCCGACTCTTCCCAGTATTACTCTTGCTGTTGCTCCCAGTAGTGTTACTGAAGATGGGACAGCTAATCTGGTTTATACCTTCACCCGTTCTGGTGTAACAACAAATGCTTTAACCGTCAATTACACCCTCGGAGGGACAGCTACTCTCAATACCGATTACACTCGTACAGGGACTACCAATACTGTCACCTTCGCAGCTAATTCAGCGACTGCGACTGTAATAGTTGACCCCACTGCTGACACAACTGTTGAAAGTAACGAAACTGTTGCTTTAACTCTCGCAACCGGGACAGGTTATACAGTAGGTACTCCTAATACAGTTACGGGAACAATTACCAATGATGATACCAGTGTTACTCTTGCGGTTTCTCCCAGTAGTGTGACAGAAGATGGGACAGCTAACTTAGTCTATACCTTCACCCGTTCTGGTGTAACAACAAATGCTTTAACCGTCAATTACACCATCGGTGGGACAGCGACTCTCAATACCGACTACACTCGTACAGGGACTACCAATACAGTCACCTTCGCAGCCGGTTCATCCACTGCGACTGTAACAGTTGACCCCACTGCTGATACAACAGTTGAAAGTAACGAAACCGTCGCTTTAACCCTCGCGACCGGGACTGGTTATACAGTAGGTACGACCACCGCAGTCACAGGGACAATTACCAATGATGATACCAGTGTTACTCTTGCGGTTTCTCCCAGTAGTGTGACAGAAGACGGGACAACTAATCTGGGTTACACCTTCACTCGTTCTGGTGTAACAACCAATGCTTTAACTGTTAACTACACCCTCGGAGGGACAGCTACTCTCAATACCGACTACACTCGTACAGGGACTACCAATACAGTCACCTTCGCAGCTGGTTCATCCACTGCGACTGTAATAGTTGACCCTACTGCTGATACTACAGTTGAACCCAACGAAACTGTTATTTTAACCGTTGCTGCGGGGACAGGTTATACCGTAGGTACTCCTAACGCAGCTACGGGGACAATTACCGATGATGATAGCACTGTCACCTCGCAACTCTCCATCAACGACATCACCGTGGTGGAGGGTCAAAATAATAATGCAATCCTCACTGTTACTGTCAATAACCCCAATCCACAACAAATTACTGTCAACTATACCACTGCACCCATTGATGCTACCGCCAATGTAGATTACACTAGCCAGACAGGAACCCTCACCATTGCACCTAATACTTCCACCGCTAGTATTAGCATTCCCATCCTCAATGATAATCTCAATGAACCTGATGAAGTCTTTACCGTAACCCTGTCAAATCCGGTTAATGCTACCATCAATCCCGACGAAGCAATTGGACAAGTAATTATTACTGACACCCTACAAAGCAGCATTACTAGAACCTTACCCAATAATGTCGAAAACCTCAGACTAATTGGCACTAATAATATTAACGGTACAGGTAACGCTGGTGACAATAAAATTACCGGAAATAGCGGTAACAATATCCTCGCTGGTGCTAATGGTAACGATATTTACTGCTTCAATGCTTCAACCCCATTAGGAAGCGATACCATCCAAGAAACTACCACCGGCGGTATCGATACCCTCGACTTTACTGGGACAAATACCGCAGTACGAGTTAACTTAGGGATTACCACTGTCCAAACCGCCGTTACCAATAATCTAAAATTGACTTTTTCGGCAAATAACACCATCGAAAATATTATTGGCGATAGCGGTAATGACCGGCTAACCGGGAATAGCCTTAATAATACTCTAACTGGTGGTGGTGGCAACGATCAATTAACCGGTCAAGACGGAAACGATAGTTTAATTGGTGGTTCCGGCGATGATTTACTCACCGGGGGTAATGGTAGCGATAACTTTATCTTCAACAGTAGTAATTTAGGCATCGATGCCATCAGCGATTTCACCCCAGGCAGTGATAAAATAGTATTAAGTAAAGCCATCTTTACCGCCTTACAAAGTAGCATTGGCAATGGCTTCAGTCAACCGGCTGAATTTGCCAGCGTCGATGACGATGATTTAGCCGCCACTAGCAGCGCTTTTATCGTTTACAGTACCGGCAGTGGCAGTATCTACTACAATCAAAATGGTAGTGCTGCTGGCTTAGGAAGTGGTGCTGAATTTGCCAATTTGTTGACTGTTCCTACCCTGATGGCGGCTGATTTTGCACTGATAAATTAACCGAGCCACACAGCCACCAATTTTACCAATAAAATTGGTGGCTACTGCTAATTCTCTCGCAGAATTTAAGCAGTCTTTGACAAGAATCCAATATCGTAATTCATGAACCAAACAACCGCCAATTATGATGAACCCTGGAAAGAAGCATTAAGCGAATATTTTGAAGCGTTTTTAGGCTTCTTTTTTCCGGAAGTTCACCAATTAATTGATTGGACAAAACTTCCCGAATCCCTAGAAAAAGAACTAAAAAGGATTACCGCTTCAGCAAAGACAAAAAAACGTTTCGCTGACAAACTCTATAAAGTTTGGTTACTCAGTGGTGAAGAAGTCTGGATTTTGATTCATATTGAAATTCAAAGTCAATACGAAGAAAATTTCCCTCAGAGGATGTATATTTATAACTATCGTGCCTTTGATTTGTATCAGAAACCAGTTATCAGTCTCGCTATCTTAGGAGATGAACGAGTAAATTGGCGACCAGATTCCTATAATTATACTATCGCCGGCTGTGAATTGACTCTGAAATTCCCAACAGTTAAATTACTGGACTATGAGGAAAGATGGACGGAACTAGAAGCAAGTAGCAATCCATTTGCTACAATAGTGATGGCACACCTGAAAACGAAAGCGACTACTGGGAAGCTGCCACAACGGGAACAGTGGAAGTGGAAGTTAATCAGGGGATTATATGAAAAGGAGTTTGAGAGAGAACAGATAATTAAACTGTTTGAAATCATCGACAATATGATGACTTTATCTACTGAATTACAGTCAAGCTTAGAGAGTAAAATCAAACAATTTGAGGAGGAAAGAACCATGCCTTTAATAAGTAATATGGAGTTACGAGGGATAGAACGGGGTAAGGAAATAGGTAAGGAAATAGGTAAGGAAATAGGTAAGGAAATAGGTAAGGAAATTGGAGCATTACAAAAAAGCCGTGATGCCATAAAAACAGTTTTAACTGTGCGTTTTGGACAGATTTCTTCAGAAATTGAAGATATGATTGACAAAATCACTAACCCTACTATCTTAGAAGAGCTACTAAAATTAGCAGCTACTGCTAATTCTCTCGCAGAATTTAAGCAGTCTTTGACAAGAATCCAATAAGAACATCTTACCCTAGAACGATGCAGTGCCCATCAATTAACTTGAACCTCTTATCCAGAAGCGGATAACAATTAAAACTATCCCCCTAATTGATGAACCAAACAACCGCCAATTATGATGAACCCTGGAAAGAAGCATTAACCGAATATTTTGAAGCGTTTTTAGGCTTCTTTTTTCCAGAAGTTCACCAATTAATTGATTGGACAAAAATTCCTGAATCCCTAGAAAAAGAACTAAAAAGGATTACCGCTTCAGCAAAGACAAAAAAACGTTTCGCTGACAAACTCTATTCAGTTATCAGTTACCAGTTATCAGTTATCAGTGACTAATTGGAAGCAAGTAGCAATCCATTTGCTATAATAGTGATGGCACACCTGAAAACAAAAGCGACTACTGGGAAGCTGCCACAACGGGAACAGTGGAAGTGGAAGTTAATCAGGGGATTATATGAAAAGGAGTTTGAGAGGGAACAGATAATTAAACTGTTTGAAATCATCGACAATATGATGACTTTATCCACTGAATTACAGTCAAGCTTAGAGAGTAAAATTAAACAATTTGAGGAGGAAAGAACCATGCCTTTAATAAGTAATATGGAGTTACGAGGAATAGAACGAGGTGAGGAAATTGGTAAGGAAATTGGTAAGGAAATTGGGAAGGAAATTGGAGCGTTAGAAAATGCTCGTGATTATATTAAAATGGTTTTAAAAACGCGATTGGGTGACATTCCAATAGAAATTGAGCAAGCTGTTGATAAAATTTCCGTATTATCGATTTTAGACGAGTTACTGAAATCGGCACTAACCGTTAATTCTTTTGACGAGTTGCGGCAATTTTTTGAACAATGGTCTCAATAATTTTCTCGATTAAATGAACTAAACAGAGGAAAGATGGTCAGAACTAGAAGCAAGTAGCAATCCCTTTTGCTATAATCGTGATGGCACAGATGAAAACGAGGACAAGTAATTATTGCTGACACCTGACAAAGCGCAATTAATCGAACCTTACCCAATAATGTCGAAAACCTCAAACTAATTGGGACTAATAATATTAATGGTACATTGGCGATTCAGGCGATGATTTATTCACTGGTGGTAATGGTAGCGATAATTTTATCTTCAACAGTAGCAATTTGGGAATCGAGGCGATCAGCGATTTCATTCCGGGCAGTGATAAAATAGTATTAAGTAAAGCCATCTTTACCGCCTGACAAAAAGATGAAGTATGCTTGGATTTGACATCATCTCTGGAAGACTAGCTACCGTTCGCTGTTCCCTGTTCTCCAAAACCAGAGACTTCGTACCTCACCATTAGGATAACTGCTGTAACTGAAATAACCGACTAATGAAAAAGATGATATTGACTTTACTATTAGCTTGGCTTTTAGTTGCTAACATGAATAGCCAAGGGGTTTTAGCAGTGACGATCGATTTTCAATGGTTGGGAAATCAAGGCTATACAGCTAAAGGTTCTTTTAGTTATGATGCAAAAACGGCCCCGACTATCTTTTCGGAAAAAGGTTCGGGAAAAATGCGAGTTTTAGAAAATTTTCAAGTATCTTTTTATGATAACAGTGGTCAAGAGATCGCTAAATACGATAATGTCAGCGAGGGAATCTCCTCGGCTAATTATTTTCAGTTTAATTTTAATACCAAAATCGGTCAAGTTTTCGGCTCGATCGATCTGGGGGGTGAAGGGATGGGGGAAATCTATCTTCAAGGGGTGGTTAACGATAATTTGGCACTCTTGCGGGTGGAGTCGGTAGATCTGGTCATGGATGAGGATGATTCACCAGAAATTATCACTCAGTTTTGACTAAATTGATCGGGAAAATAGGGATTATCCTAGCCTAATTTTTCCGCTAATTCTAACCAGCGATCGGTTAAATTATCAATTTTTTGACTCAATTGAGCTAATTCTTCGGTAAGGTCGGTTATTTTAGTAAAATCTTCTAGGGGTTCTCCATAAAGTACCTGTTCAATTTCAGTTTTTTTTGCTTCTAAAATTGGTATTTGTTTTTCGATATCTTCGTATTCTTTTTTCTCTTTAAAAGAGATTTTTTTATTGACGGGTGACGGAGAAGCTTTAACAGTTTTTGGGGTGACTTTTTTTTCTTTTGGTTCCTCCTCCTCTTTTTTCTGATCGAGATAAAGGGAATAATTGCCTGGATATTGACGGATATTACCCCCCGTTTCAAAGGAAAAAATAGTATCAACTACTCGATCGAGAAAATAGCGATCATGGGAAACAACAATCACACAACCGTTAAAGTCCTCTAAATATTCTTCTAAAATTGCTAAAGTCTGCACATCGAGATCATTGGTGGGTTCATCTAGGATTAAAACATTAGGCGCACTCATCAAAACTCGTAGTAAAAATAACCGTCGTCTTTCTCCTCCAGAAAGTTTATAAATTGGTGCATACTGTTGATCGGGAGGAAAGAGAAATTTTTCTAACATCTGGGAAGCGGTAATCACGCTGCCGTCTAGGGTTTTGACTAATTCGGCCACACTTTTCAGATATTCGATCACTCTTTGATTTTCATTGATATTGAGATCATCGGATTGTTGATCAAAGTAACCAATATGAATAGTGGAACCGATGTCAACTGTGCCTGAATCGGGGAGAATTTTCCCGGTAATAATATCCATGAGAGTAGATTTTCCTACCCCATTACTGCCAATAATACCGATGCGATCTTCGGGAGTAAAAATATAGGTAAAATCTTTAATTAAAGTGCGATCTCCGTAAGCTTTCGAGATATTTTCTAGTTCAATAACTTTTTTGCCGATGCGTCTTCCTGCGGTGGCAATATCGACTTTTCCCTCCACCTGTTTAAATTCCTTATTACCCATTGCCTGAATGCGATCGATGCGCGCTTTTTGTTTGGTACTGCGCGCTTTTGGTCCCCGGGATAACCATTCTAATTCCCGTCGTAAAACTCCCGCGTGTTTGCGTTGACTACTGGCGATCGATTCTTCCGCTAAAGCTTTTTTTTCTAGATAATAGGCATAATTACCGGCATAAGTAGATAAGTCTCCCCGATCGATTTCAATGATGCGATTAGTCACTCGATCGAGAAAATAGCGATCATGAGTAATTAATAATAATCCTCCCCGAAAACGGGACAAATAACTCTGTAACCACTCCACGGAAAGCGCGTCTAAATGGTTTGTGGGTTCATCCATCAATAAACAGTCAGGATCGGCTAAAAGTGCGGTAGCGATGGCGATTCTTTTGCGATATCCCCCCGATAAATCCCCCACGCGAGCATTAAAGGTATCGATACCCAGTTTACTTAAAATAACTTTAGCATTGGTTTCTAAATCCCAGGCCGCAAGTTTATCAATTTGTTGCGAAACCCTTGACAAACGTTCCATAATAGTATCCAGATTTTCTGGCTCATGGACAAGGCGATCGGACAATTCCTCGTATTCCTTGATTAAAGTCATACTTTCGCCACTATCGGCGAAAACCTGCTCTAAAACCGTTTTATCATCGTCTAGATCGGGTTGCTGGGGTAAATAGACGATTTTCATCCCGGAATTGATTTGAATTTCGCCACCATCGATCGCTTCCAATCCGGCGATCATTTTCAATAGGGTCGATTTTCCCGATCCATTCGTACCGATCAGGCCGACTTTATCGCGATCATCGAGACTAAAACTCGCATCTTTGAGAATTTCCTTGATACCGAAGTCTTTTTTGAGCGATCGAACCGTCAGCAGTGTCATGATTTGTGGGAATAATCCTTCTTTTCTAGTGTAATGTCTGGACTAATGCAAAGGATAGATTAAGCAGGTTCTGCTGAAAAAGTTTTTCCCGGGAGAAAAAAACCTGTCCCTAATGCCGATGTTAACCAGAAAAGGGACAGATTGGCTCAATTGCATGAGATTATTTTCAAGGGCCAGAGGGCATCAGGAATTACATCATACCCATGCCGCCCATGCCACCCATGCCACCCATGCCGCCCATGCCGCCCATGCCGCCCATATCGGGGGCTGCGGCTTCTTTAACGGGTTTTTCGACCACGAGGGCTTCCGTAGTTAAGACCATACCGGCGATGGAAGCGGCGTTTTGAACAGCTGACCGCACCACTTTAGCTGGATCGATAATTCCGGCGGCGATTAAATCTTCGTACTTGCCGGTGAGGACATTGTAACCGATGCTAAAAGCGGTATCGCGCACACCTTCCACGATCACATCGCCTTCCACACCGGCGTTGTTGGCTAACTGACGCAGGGGGGCTTCTAGGGCTTTGGCGACGATATCGGCGGCGACTTTTTCCTCATCGTTAGTGAGAGAAGCTTTGAAAGCCTTCACCTTAGAAGCCAGATGAATCAAGGTTGTACCACCGCCCGGGACGATACCTTCTGCCACGGCGGCTTTGGTGGCATTGAGGGCATCTTCGATGCGGAGTTTGCGATCCTTGAGTTCGGTTTCTGTGGCTGCCCCGACTTTAATGACGGCCACACCGCCGGCTAATTTAGCGATGCGTTCCTGTAATTTTTCCTTATCGAATTCAGAATCGGTTTCTTCTAGCTGTTTTTTCAGTTGGGCGAGACGTTTCTGCACATCGGCTTTATTGCGGCTGTCCCCGGAGGCGACAATAATTGTATTGTCTTTTTCTAGGGTGATTTTTGCCGCTTGCCCTAGCAGATCGAGGCTAACCGTGTCAAGACTTAAGCCCACTTCTTCGGAAATCAGACGACCGCCGGTGAGAATGGCGATATCTTGTAAAACCGCCTTGCGACGTTCCCCGAAACTGGGGGCTTTGATAGCGACGACATTTAAGACACCCCGGGCCTTGTTGACCACGAGAGTGGCTAAGGCTTCGCCGTCCACATCTTCGGCGATAATTAATAGGGGACGACCTTGACGAGCAACGGCTTCGAGGACGGGGACTAATTCAGCGATCGCACTGATTTTTTTATCGGTAATCAGGATCAGGGGGTTGTCGTACTCGACGATCTGTCTTTCTTGATCGGTGATGAAATAGGGAGAGATATAACCGCGATCGATCTGCATCCCTTCCACCACTTCTAATTCCGTGGTTAGGGATTTCGATTCTTCCACGGTGATTACGCCATCGGTGGTGACTTTTTCCATGGCGGCGGCGATCATTTTTCCCACTTCTTCGTCGTTGCCGGAAGAAACGGTGGCCACTTGAGCGATCGCATCTCCAGCGATCGGTTTAGCGACGGCGGCGATTTCCTCGACCAGATAGGCGATAGTTTTGTCTAGTCCGCGTCTTAAGGCGACGGGATTGGCCCCGGCGGTAACGTTTTTCAGACCTTCTTTAATTAAAGCCTGGGCGATGATGGTGGCGGTGGTGGTGCCATCTCCCGCTAAATCTTTGGTTTTTGAGGCTACTTCTTGAATTAATCTCGCTCCGGTGTTTTCGAGGGGATCGGACAATTCGATTTCTTTGGCGACGGTGATGCCGTCATTAACGATCTGGGGGGCGCCGTATTTCTTTTCTAACAAGACATTGCGTCCTTTCGGACCGAGGGTGATTTTTACTGCGTCGGCCAAGGCGTTGACACCTTTTTCTAGGGCGCGACGGGATTCATCTTTGAAGGCAATGATTTTGGACATAGTATCGCTGTTGTGATAGGACTCCTTATAGTTAATTTAGCACTCTTAGGGCTTGAGTGCTAACCCCGGCGTGCGGTTATTGAGGAGATAACGATGTTGAGGAGATAGGGTGTTATGTCCCTACGGCAGACTGAATTGAGTTAAAAAAATAAAAATTTATCAAGATTTATTAATAATTGCGGAAAATCAATGATAACTATTGTAGCATCGGGAAGCTAACAGAATTTTAGCCCATTTTCGCCTTTTTTTAGGAGAAGACAACCATGATTAATCTGAATCCTGCTATCGAACAAAAAATTAATGAATTTATTCTGAAAGTTAAATTACCTCACCAAAAAGAAGCCAAAAATATCACTAAAGAGACTCAGAATTTAAGAGATGAACTTATTCAAAAACTAGGTGAATTAACTTTTTCAGATTCTTTACCTAGCAGAGAAGAATTAGAAAAACAAATAATAGCCCATACAGTTCAGCTTGTGGAGACAATCAACCTTTTATCTACTGGCAAAATTTCAGAAACTCCTCTTGATACTTTAAGCCAAGAAACTGATAGTTTAGTTGCAACAATTACGAGTCTATTCGATACTAATGCTAACGTTCCAAACTTGCCAAAACTTAAGGAAAAACTAACTGCTTGGCAAAGCAAAGTTAAAGATACTTTGGTTAAATTTTCTGCCACTGTGGAATTACAACAGAAAAATGAGTCTTTGATTGCTAAACTGGAGGATAACTTAGACAAATATAGTTCAATTCCTGAAGTAGATGAACCCTTTGAAAAGTTAATTAAGGAATTTAAAGATAATTTTGCACAACTACAAGAAGCAAGTGTTTTATTTAAAAACTTAGACGATTTAATCAATGAAATTAAAGCTAGAGATGAGGGGATAAAACTAAACCAAAGAATTGACATTTTGCTGGAAAAAACCAAAGAACAAGTAGCGGGATTCCCTCCAGAATTGGATCGGGAGGTACAGGGAGAACTAGCCAAATTAATTAAAATACTAGGGATAGCGCAGGTAGAACTCATGAACATTTCAAAACCTTGTGATATCATGCAAGTAAAGGTGGTGGTAGATGCTGGAGAAATTGCGATTAAATCTTTAACAGATCAACCTAATATTAGGTTGGCACAAAAATTACGCTATGCTGCGAAAACGGGATTAAGAAAAATTCAGAACGGTTCTAGGTTTATTTTTGCAAACTTCAGAGATAATCTTTTCCATTCTTTCAGAATACCTACAAAAGTTTTAATTGGATTAGCGTTGGCTTTCCCTGTAAATTGGTTTATTATGAAATTCTCTCCAGTGAACGAGTTACTTTCCTTACCTCCAGTCATAAAAAAATCTAGTAGCCAAAGTACTCAGGGAGAAGGTAGCCAAAATACTCAGGGAGAAGGTAGCCAAAATACTCAGGGAGAAGGTAGCCAAAATACTCAGGGAAAAAATAGCTCAAATCCCAAGGACGGAGTAATAACAATACCTCCAGTCATAAAATCTAGTAGCCAAAATACTCAGGGAGAAGGTAGCCAAAATACTCAGGGAAAAAATAGCCAAAATACTCAGAGAAAAAATAGCTCAAATCGCGAGGACGGAGTAATAACAATTATACGTTTGATGTGGATAACAGGCACTTTAGGGGGAGGAGTTAGTCTTCTAGCTCGTTTGCAAGACTTTGATAATCCCAAAAATCAAAAATATGACGATGACTTCTTGCCATTTGCAATTGGTTTAACCAAACCCATTTTAGGGGGAAGTTTCGCTTTCTTTATTCTGCTAATTCTTAACTCTAACATTTTTCCCATAGAAATTCGGCCTAGCACTAAAGGTACGGGTGATGACACCTATTTATATGGACTTTTGGCAATGGCTTTTGTGGCTGGATTTAGCGAACGTCTTGTTCCCGATTTAATTAGTCAAGTAGAGAAAAAAGTGACTGTAGAGGCTAGTTCCACTGGACAGGGACTACCTCGAGCGATTTTGATTGATCCGCCTAGCGCAGATTTAGCATTAAACGGGGAGAAAGAATTTACCATTAATCCCGTTGGTAAATACACCATCACAATCTCGCCGCCAGAAAGCGGTAAAATTGATAAAAATACCACTGATGCCAAATTTACCTACACTGCACCTGCACAAGGAAAGGCTGGGGATAAAATTACTATTACTGCCACTTCTGATTCTGGACAAACTGCCAAGGCTACGGTCACTTTAACTGCATAAAAAAGACCGAGAGAGCCTTCTAGTTTGACAAAAAAGGATAAGTAGGTAGGTGTTAAAAGTTGTCAGACACCCCCCTTATTAAGTAGGGCAGGGGGGATCCCCCCGCCTATCGGCACCCCCCTTAATAAGGGGGGCAGGTAGGGCTGTTTCATTCTCCCATCAGAATATCAAAAGTAAAAGCGATCACTGTCAGGTAAAATGAGAAGTGACCGGCAATTTTTAAAATATATGTTGAGCTTAATAGAAAAACTGAAACAAGTCAAGGACTTTCGGAAA
>NZ_JADBTZ010000127.1:0-3152 GCF_020245885.1 Microcystis sp. M165S2
TTAAGGCAAGCCGTTGATAAAATCTATCAAGTTGTTGATACTATCTATTTGCCTTCTGGCTAATAGCAATAGTCTTTTTTCTTAGACATAAGTTTTCTTAATTAGTTTCTCTAAGTATTTTGTATCAGATGTTACTAAATACTCTGGTTATTCAAACTTTTCCATCTACTGACTGTACCACCGGATGAACCTGATGACCAGGATGATGACGATACCATTCCCCTCGATTTACCAGAAGATTTACCCAATTTTGCCAAGCGTTACCGCGCCAATTTCCGTTATCAGGATGATTATTACTCTCCTAAAGTTAACTCTTATCTTTTCGACAATGGCAAGTTAGTCCCTTTTTGATAGGGTTATTCTATTTTCTGCTACTCCCTAAAAATTAGCCAATTATTCCGATGAACCAAAAACCAATTTTTGCGCGGCTAGAATTTTACAACTTTCTCGCCCACTATTTTTCGATCATCAACAGACTGTTAAACTTTTGTTCTCAGAATTTAAGTTACGCCAGCGACCTCGCGAATGCGGCTTTATTCTCCATCCCTATCTCGGACGGGGTGGATAATCTAAAATCGCATCGAGAACAAATATCTAAAATGCAAAAGCAGATAAAAGACTACAAAAGAGAAGTCGATGATCTCTCAAACAGGATTAAGCAGTGTATCTCTTACTGCAAGGAAAAAGAAAATGAATCAATTATCACAATTAATTCAAGAAACTAGGGTTTCTTTCCTAAGCCAATTATGGCAAGTTAGTTAATGTTGATGATTTGGTTCCTTATTGACGGGTGTAGCAATGACAGTATTATTATCACCAAAAGGCACTTTTCCCGCGAAAATAATTGATATTATTAGTCCCTATCAGTTAGTCATGAACCGGGGAAAACAGAACAACATTCAAGTAGGATGGCGGGTGTTGGTGTACGAACCAACCACAGAAGAAATTCAAGGTCGATGGGAATCTCTAGAAATTCTCAAGGGGAGGGGACGGGTTATCAGCGTAGAGGAAAATGAAGCTACGATTAAGCTCGATTGCATAAGGATATTTAATGATACCAAAATCGGGGACTTGGTTAAACCAATTTAGCAATTTTATCATGAGTAATCAACTTAAGGAAACAATAGCCGATTATGGTATCGAGAATAGTTTAGATACCATGATTGATTTAATCGAGTTTGGAGGCTTAAACGAGTTACATAAAGCAGCAATATTAGCCTATTTAAGACAAGCTAAACTTTACGTTATCGTTTTAGACGGACAGCAAAAAATCATTGAATTTACTACAGTTGAGGTGGCACATGGCTAATTTTTATTATGGGCGGGATAAAGAAAAACCCTACTGGCTTAATTTAAATCATGTTTCTCATATTAAGCCAGAAAAAGACAGATTAATTTTAAAAATGTTAGATGGAACTGTAGTCGTGCTTGACAAGGAAGACTATGAGGATTTTAAAGAAATTCTCGTAGCAGAGACAGTTAACTGGGGTAGTTTGTTTGATTCCCCCCCCTTTGATTGGGACTTACCATAAGTCCCAATCAACTGATAACGAAAACCATGAAGATGTTCCCACCAACAGGAGGCAGTAGAAGATGAACTTTAACTTTTCTTTTTGTTGCTTTTATGTAACCGTTTCTTTTGATTGTCTTTTTCACTGGGTCCCTTCTAAACAAGGTCCTCTAGAAGATGTTATTGCTTTTTTAAATGGTGGATACAGAAGCGGGACTGATGGGTATCACTTCATCAGTGAGCAAGGATTCCTTCATTTTGCCTTCCTGACTAATCAGCTTGATGTAATTTATCAGAAGGGTTATTACTCTCCTAAAGTTAAGTCTTATGTTTTCGACAATGGCAAGTTTGTTAATATTGATGATTTGATTCCTTTTTGATTAATGAGCTTGATATTCATCAAGCTCGATGGCAATATCACGCGGATTGGTTTCACTTTGTTATCGGATATTAATCGCATCCTACCCGCGATAGCGGGGGGAATGGGGTTAGGGTCCAAACCTAATCCTAGTCCGAGAGTGCCTTTTAAACCGATTTCAAGCTAACGCTTGCACTTCTATCGTAAGGCTTCGAGGACTTTTAAGAATTGTGCCTTTTAAAGTGAGATAGGGCTAAAAATCCCTACGGGAGTATCGTAAGGCTAATTCTTTTTAAAATCAATTCACTCCCATTATAACCGATGAAAATATTAGGAATAGACGTTAGCCGTAATTGGGCTATCGTGGTTTTGTTGTGTGAATTTCCGCCGGTTTCGCCTTTGCAATTCTCGAAAAGTATTAAGGAACCGTCCAAAGGATATGCTCGACTTAAGGGAAATATTCAACTTAACGAGATAGCTTACAAGTTAGAATGCAATGCCGAAGCGATCGAGATTATTAAATCTCTAGAAGCTGATGCGATTGTTTTAGAGCCTACTGGGTACTGGTACGCTAGTTTTTGGGTTAATTGTGCTAAAAAGTTAGGGGTAGATATTTACTGGATTTCTCATCAGCAAACTAAGATAAATCGTCAGCACTATTTTAAGACTAAAAACAAAGATGACTATCTAGACGCTTTAACTATTGCCTTAACTTATTTTGACAAATCGGGACTAGATGATCTGGGTAATCCTCCGATTTTAAACAACTATGACTATGACTCGATCGATTTATTACGCCGGACATTTCACGAGAGAGAGCAACTCGTTAAAAACAAAAATTCTTTGATTAATCAGCTTAGACAACGGTTATGCTGCGAGTTTCCCGAAATCTCTCAAAGAGACTTTGATTATATCGGAATTAGCGGCTGTAACCCGACTTTAGGACATATTGGGGGATTAGCGGGAAACCCGCGCATTAAGACCACGGCGGGGACTGGAATTAGTGAATATAGTCAGTTATTAGCTAAGGATATTGTTACCTATCAGGATAGAATCGCCGTTAAGGAGCTAAACTTAAGAGAAATTCTGGAATTAGAGCAGTTTAAGGATTATTGTCGAGTATTTGAGCAGTTTCTTTTCGGTACGGTTACTCAAAGTTTACTGCTTTTGCACTGCTATCCTATCGAAAGATTTCTGGTCAACGGTAAACCTTATTTTAGAGGTGATCACGATATTAGTTTGAGAAAGTTTCAGGCTTATCTAGGCTTAGGGTATTCCTATCAA
>NZ_JADBTZ010000128.1:0-26891 GCF_020245885.1 Microcystis sp. M165S2
CTGAGAATCGTTTCCATTGAGGGAAGGGCAAGTCCTTCGGTAAAGCTGCCGAATTTTGCACCAAGTCCCCCAATTTGTTTGCCCAGTTCTTTGAGTTGTTTGTCAGTTTTCTGCTGTTGTCGGTCAGTTTCCTTGAGTTGTTGGGCGTTTTCCTTCTGTTGTTGACTGACTTCCTTCAATAGTAGGTCAGTTTCCTTGAGTTGTTTGTCAGTTTCTTTTTGAGCAGCAGTTAATTCGGCTTGAGCAGCAGTTAATTCGGCTTGAGCAGTCGCTAATTCGGCTAGGATTCGCCATACGTCTTCTGATGTAGTTGCCATCTGTAATTTTTTCTCTCTGATTTGGTCTATTACTATTTTACTGAATTTTGCCGATTCATGAAGAAGAGAGTGTTTCTGCCTTTGGGGAAGAGAGCGATTACATCTAAATTTTTAATAAAGTCGAGGTTGAAAATTATCGGGAATATCTAATTCAAATACTTGGTCATGAATCCGAGCCACATAAAGCCCTTCTTGCAGAATTTTTTCCCGTAATCCTGGGGATAAATCAACCGCTGCTAATATGCCATAGAGTTTTTTATCTTTGTGTTCAGAGAAAAAGCGGCGAAACCGTGGCAAAATACTTTTTAATTGAGTAATATCTTCCTGTCTAGCATGACTTTTAACCTCAACGATATAGGCGGTATTTAGCTCACCATTGGTATAGGCAAGGACATCAATTTCTAGGTGTTGTCCATCTTTACTGACTCGCACACTGGGACTGATAACTTCCATACCAAAGCGTTGCCTGAGAATCGTTTCCATTGAGGGAAGGGCAAGTCCTTCGGTAAAGCTGCCAAATTTTGCACCAAGTCCCCCAATTTGTTTGCCCAGTTCTTTGAGTTGTTTGTCAGTTTTCTGCTGTTGTCGGTCAGTTTCCTTGATTTGTTGGGCGTTTTCCTTCTGTTGTTGACTGACTTCCTTCAATAGTAGGTCAGTTTCCTTGAGTTGTTTGTCAGTTTCTTTTTGAGCAGCAGTTAATTCGGCTTGAGCAGTCGCTAATTCGGCTAAGAGTCGCCATACGTCTTCGGATGTGGTTGCCATAGATAATTTTTTCCTGATGTCACCTATTCAATATTTTATCGGATTGCCACGCTTGCCGAAGGCACTGGGGAGCAGACTGCTGATTCAATTGGGTAAGGTGGAGGCTAATTCATAGAACAAGAATCACCGCCACCAGCGACTAACATTCCTAATACTTTGATACACTTTTCTTAAGGCGACCAGTCCACCAAAATGAAGGATTAAAGGGACTAAGTTGGGAATAGTTTTAGAGCAATTCTAAGAATTGTTCGATAGTTAAACCTGCTTCTTTAACAATCCCTGCCATTGTATAAGCATTAATCGGATTTGCTCGTGGAATGGTGATAGTACGTTCTCCATTCGTCATGGTGATATGTTTCCTCTGTCTAGTGATGCGAAATCCTGCTTTTTCAAAGGCATTAACAGCGCCTAGATGATTAATTCCCGGTAATTTTGGCATAATTACCCTACTTCCACATAACGAATTTCAGCATCTTTGTTTAATTCTTCAATTGTCTCTAAATAGTCTTGTATTGCTTCTTTGATATTTTCGATGGCTTCTGTTTCAGTGTCTCCCTGTGACCAGCATCCGGGTAGATTAGGACACCAAATCGCATAACCTTCTTCGCTTTGTTTGAGTCGAACTTGATAGCGCATAAATAGTTACTCCGTAATTTTAACTTTCGATGGCAATCGCGGTTTCTAGGGAAATTTTAAGGTTGGTGTTTTCAGCAATTGTGTAATTAAGTTTTTCAAAACCGATAACTTTACCCTGCTTATTTTTCATTAAGATAACTTCGTCTCCTGTTTCTTCACAGAGATATTCTGTTTGGCGATCGCCAAACCAAACGGTGAGGGTATTACCCATCGGATCGTAATAAACATTTACTTCTGCCATAAAATTTCTCCTTCTTTAATTGCATCAGTGGGATAAGTTGTAATCAGGAAACCGTCTCCATTGAGTTTACGAATAATGGCACAGAGCCAACGTTTTTCTCGTTGAAGTTTGTAGAATAAATACACATCAGGATCACTGCGACTACGTCGAATTTCATCAGGTTGACTTAGGGTTTCTTGGACTAATTTTTCTTGTCCTTTCATTATGGGATGTTTGATCTGAGTAATGATTTCCCAATAGGCAACACTGACATGAATGGTACAATTAAGGGGTGTTAAAACATCGAAGAGCAGATTATTATCAGTCATGGTTCTGCCTCTCCCAATAGTTTTTGTTCCAAGCGAGTTATAGGCTAATTTCACTATTTTATCGGATTTCTGCAATCGCTGATTCACTTGGGTAAGGCGGAGGCTAATTAGTGGGACGAGAATCACCGCCACCAGCGACTGACATCCTTAATGCCTTGATACACTTCTCTCAAGGCGACCAATCCACCAAAATGAAGGATTAAAGGGACTAAGTTGGGAATAGAATTAACAATTATCTTCATTCTCTTTGATTTTTTGACTAATTCATGACTGGTTCGCTGAACGCTGGAAAATGCTAACGTTGATGGGTTATTCATTTGACAGATCATAGAGTTCTAAGCCTTGAATAAAACAAAAATCTCTCAAATTCAATGTATATAGCTTAATATTCTGCACTAATGCTGTTGAGGCAATGATAGCGTCAGGGATGTTGAGTTTGTGACTGAGGGAGTAGGTTTCCATTAAGTTAATAAATTGATTGGATATTGCGACATCTACAGGAAAGGTATGTAGCAATCCGAGATGTCTTTTGATTTTGTTGAGTTCATTTTTATTGATTGCTCCATAATATAATTCGGCTTGAGTAATGGAACTAATGGCTAGTTGATTTAGTCCAATATGGCGAAGCTCTTCGATAATTCTATGGTTGTTTTTATAGAATTAAATGAGGATATTGGTGTCACATAAAATCATCGGTTTTCTTCTCGCCATGCTGCTTCACGGATAGATTTAGGGGTAATATCCCTGTCTTCCCACAATCCTGCTAAGGCAAAGAAGTCTTGCTCGTTATCAGATAATGTTGTTTGATCTTCGATGATTTCTACAGAGTCAACAAAATCTAAAGCGGTTAAAATTTTAGAGAGTGTTTCTGCTTTTTCTTGGTCACGAATGTGTACGATTAGTTGTTTCATGGTAGTTTATTTTGTATTGATTTGGTATTAATGATCATTGTCTAATTCTGTTTTTAGCCAATTAAGAATCGGAGAACTAATACGAATTACATAATCAACTAACTGTTGTGATAAATCTAAAATTTCTTGTTTAGATAGATAACCTGCATAAAAACCAACCAAGAGAATTCCTAATGTTCCTTTGACGGGTAATTCCATAGCTTTGGCAACTCTTCTTGCTAATTTCTCATCTATAATTACCCAGTCTGGTTTGATTGAAATTGCCAAGAGAATAACTTCTAATTCTCCTCGATCTAATCCTAGTAATAGCGGTTCAAGAGGAGATGATGATGCAACTTCTTCAACTTGAATCTAATTGGCATTTTTGAGTTCTTTTGCCCCCGGTTTATTATCTCCAGCGATGACAATTTCTTGATAAACTGCCCAAGGAATAATCACTTCATTAAATAGCTGATTAAGAAGATCTAATTGATTAATCAAAGATAAGGCGATGATCGGTGTAGAATTAACAATTATCTTCATTCTCTTTGATTTTTTGGGCTAATTTACGGCTGGTTTGTATTTCTGATTCCCATTCTTCTGCTGTGTAATCAATAATGGAAAAACCATACTCAGAGAGAAGTGTATAAAATGTATATTTATCGCATCCTAATACTTGTGCGCCGATTCCTGCTGAAATTTTTCCTTCTTGATAAAGATGTCCTAATGTATAAATTATGACTTTACGAGAGAATGCTTCTTTTTCTTCTCTGGCAGCAATGAGGAGTTCTTCGGGAAATGTTACATTAATGCTCATGAGTGTTTAAAAATAATTTGTTTTTCTTGATTTTAGCAGGAATAATATCGCTAATTAATTGATGGTTGATAATTAAGATTCTCTATATTGTTCTCTTTAGTTGTTTATAAATTTCATCATCGTTTCGTTTGTCAATCAGCAAGATTTCTAGTGTTTGCTCCTCAACACGATAAACGATTCGATATTCACCAATATCGGCTCTATGATAAGAGTATCCTTTTAACTTTAGAGAATCTTGGGGATAGGGATTTGTTCTCAGTTCGGTTATTTTTGTGGCTACTTGTTTGGCGTGTTTATCTGGCAGTTTTTTTAAGCGTTTAGTTGCCTGTCGAGATAGGTTAATCTTAAGCATTTAAAATTTCTGACAGTAAAGCCTCACTTTCTGTTGTTCCGATAAAACCTTCTTGATGAGCTTTTTCTGCCTGTAAAGCCAAAAGTTGATTTTCTAACTCGGAAAATCTCTCAAATTCCTCGATTGACAGCACGACTGCAACATTACGTCCCTTTTTTGCTATCTTTACTGGTTCTCTTCGAGCCAAGTCTAACAGTTCGCCAAAGCGATTTTTTGCTTCTGAGGCTCCTAATGTTTTCATAACTAACCTTTATAGAAACTAGCCATTATGACCATTTTAGCTATTATAGCAATTATTGACAGGGCAATCACTTCCACCAGCGGCTGACTTCTCTAATTGCTTGATAGACTTCTCTTAAAGCGACCTCCCCCCCAAAATGGAGGATTAAAGGGACTAAGTTGGGAATGGTTTCGAGGAAATTAGGACGAGTGAGAGTACCCAAAGCATGAAGGGTATTTTCCCAGAAGGATTGGTCAACATTGGCAGGGGTTAACCCCCTAGTTAATCGTCGTAATAACCCTGTACGTTCGTCTTCATCCCCAGTCGCTTTGGCACTTTCTAAGGCTTCGGGTAACAAACTTTCCGGGAAATAGGGAGCTAACTCTGTCAATACCCTTGCACGGTATTTTTCATCTCCAATGGCTCTGGCAACTTCTAAGGCTTCGGGTAACACTTCAGGCAAATGGTGAGCCAACCCTCTCAATGCTTTTATACGGTCGGACTTATCCCTAATCGCTCTGGCAACTTCTAAGGCTTCGGGTAACACTTCAGGGAAATAGGGAGCTAACCCTGTCAATGCCTCTGCACGGGAGTATTTATTCTCAATCCCTCTGGCAACTTCTAAGGCTTCGGGTAACAAACTTTTAGGTAAATAGGGAGCTAACCCTGTCAATAGCCATGCACGGTTGGATTCATACCCAATCGCTCTGGCAACTTCTAAGGCTTCGGGTAACACTTCAGGCAAATGGTGAGCCAACCCTGTCAATGCCTCTACACGGCGGTATTCATACCCAATCGCTCTGGCAACTTCTAAGGCTTCGGGTAACACTTCAGGCAAATGGTGAGCCAACCCTGTCAATGCCTTTGCACGGTAGTATTCATCCCTAATCGCTCTGGCAACTTTTAAGGATTCGGGTAATAAACTTTCTGGTAAGTGGGGAGCTAACCCTGTCAATACCTCTGCACGGGAGTATTTATTCTCAATCCCTCTGGCAACTTCTAAGGCTTCGGGTAACAAACTTTTAGGTAAATAGGGAGCTAACCCTCTCAATAGCCATGCACGCGAGTTTTCATTCTCAATCCCTCTGGCAACTTCTAAGGCTTCGGGTAACAAACTTTTAGGTAAATAGGGAGCTAACCCTCTCAATACCTCTGCACGGGAGTATTCCCATTCCCAAATGGCTCTGGCAAGTTCTAAGGCTTCGGGTAACACTTCAGGTAAATAGGGAGCTAACCCTCTCAATGCCTCTCCATAGTAGTAGTAGTATTTATCCCCAATGGCTCTGGCAACTTCTAAGGCTTCGGGTAACAAACTTTTAGGTAAATGGTGAGCCAACCCTCTCAATGCTTTTATACGGTCGGACTTATCCCTAATCGCTCTGGCAATTTCTAAGGCTTCGGGTAACACTTCAGGGAAATGGGTAGCTAACCCTCTCAATGCCTCTGCACGGTAGTATGTATCCCCAATGGCTCTGGCAAGCTCTAAGGCTTCGGGTAACACTTCAGGGAAATGGGTAGCTAACCCTCTCAATACCTCTGCACGGTCGGACTTATCCCCAATGGCTCTGGCAACTTTTAAGGCTTCGGGTAACACTTCAGGGAAATGGGTAGCTAACCCTCTCAATGCCTCTGCACGGGAGTATTTATCCCCAATGGCTTCGGGTAACGAACTTTCAAATACCACTGCATAGTAGAATTTATCCCCAATGGCTCTGGCAAGTTCTAAGACTTCGGGTAACACTTCAGGCAAATGGTGAGCCAACCCTGTCAATGCCTTTGCACGCCAGTATTCATTCTCAATCGCTCTGGCAATCTCTAAGGCTTCGGGTAATAAACTTTTAGGCAAATATGGAGCTAACCCTGTCAATGCCTTTGCACGGTAGTATTCATCCCTAATCGCTCTGGCAACTTTTAAGGATTCGGGTAATAAACTTTCTGGTAAGTGGGGAGCTAACCCTGTCAATGCCTTTGCACGGTAGTATTCATCCCTAATCGCTCTGGCAACTTTTAAGGATTCGGGTAATAAACTTTCTGGTAAGTGGGGAGCTAACCCTGTCAATGCCTCTGCACAGTAGTATTCATCCCTAATCGCTCTGGCAAATTTTAAGGATTCGGGTAATAAACTTTCTGGTAGGTGGGGAGCTAACCCCGTCAATGCCTTTGCACGGTATTTTTCCTTTCCAATCGCTCTGACAACTTCTAAGGCTTCGGGTAACACTTCTGGTAAATGGGGCGCTAACCCTGTCAATGCCTCTGCACGATAGCGTTCATCCCCAATCCCCCTGGCAATTTCTAAGGCTTCGGATAAGATTTCTGGTAAATAGGGAGCTAACCCTGTCAATGCCTCTGCACGGTAGTCTTCATCCCCAATGGCTTTGGCAACTGCTAAGGCTTCGGGTAATAAAGTGGGGGGAAGATAGGGAGTAATTAACCTTAATCCTGCGGCTCGCTTCTCATCATCTTGATTTTGCCTCACATAAGCTAATCCCTGCGCTGGTGTCCAGATTTCATGCTGAATCAGTAAAGCCATTAATTCTGCTGGAATATTGCCCGCCAAACTATTAAGAGAAGTCGTAATCAAAGCATAACGAACCTGTAACCCAATAGACTTAGTAGGATTCTCAATAAAATGCTCCTCTGCCAACTGCCACGCCCTAGCAATATCCTTGATAAAAACAGCAGTTTTCCCTTCCTTTTCACACTGACTATACCAGCCATTATGACCTTCTGCGGTTTCTTCCCTCAGTAATAGATGAATCTGGGCTATCTGTTGCGCCTTTTCCAAATGCCCGAGCAAATGATTATAAATGTAGCCATCATCCTCTAAACTGTGCCAGTTTGATCCCCCTAAATCCCCCTTACTAAGGGGGACTTTGACCTCATTTCCCCCCTTAGAAAGAGGGACTTTAACCTCATTTCCCCCCTTAAAAAGGGGGGTTAGGGGGGATCTCTTAATCTGTTTTTGATACCGACTTAAAAGCTGTTGATGTGCCTCAGTTATTGATAACCCTAACCCCGGCAATTGATAATCTGCTTGAGGATGAGAAGACGCTTGCAGCAGATTTCGGGCTAAATCATGTAACAAATCATGCACCCGATAATTAGTAATTTGCTCACTGGAAACCCCTGTTAATAATAAAGCCTTACCGCGTAAATATCTTAAAGTTTCCCTAGCTTCTTTAACCTGACAATCCCATAAAGTCGCCGCCATCTTTTCTGTAATCGTCACATCATCTGGTAAGACCCCTAACCAGATAAATTGTCGCAATCTTGCCGATTTTAACCGTTTTAGACTGAGATTAAACGAGGCAATTAAACTATAATGTTTTCGCTTTTCCTCATGGGGGGTATCTTCTGCATCGGCTCGATCTAATATTTCTAAATAAGCGATTTCTGCCTGTAAATCTTCTAGTAACTCATCCCAAGTAATCCCATCTTTAACTTGTGCTGCCGTCAACTCCAATGCTAAAGGTAAATAACCGACAATTTTGGCTAATATTTTGGCTTGTTTACGTTCTTCTTGGATTAATTCATGCCTTAAATAACCCGTTAATAACGCTAAAGATTGTGTTTCCGTCATCACATCCAAATTATAAGGAGTTGCTCCTTTAACGGGAACTTCCCTAGTGGTAACTAATAACTTACAGTTATTTCCTGCTATTTGAAAAGGTTCAATATCTCCTACATTCCAGAGGTCATCTACCACTAATAAAGCTTTTTTATCTGCTAATAAAGTCCTCAATTGTAAGGATGCTGCATCAACACTCATGGGCTTAAAGTCATAATCCCCTAACGCTTGTATCCACCCATACAAAAAGGATAAAATATCCGGTTGTTGACCTAAAGTTGCCCAGAAAATACCATCAGGAAAATAAGCTTGAACCGCTTGATCCTGTGCCAATGCAGCCGCTAAAGTCGATTTACCAATACCTCCTAAACCATAAATTGCACTAATCACTAAGGTTCCTGTTTTAGCCGTTTCTTCTGATAACAAAAGTTCCTTTAATTTAATACTAACCTCTGGACGTTCCACAAAATAACTCGGTTTAAGAGGGGCTTGATTTCGATAGGAACGAGTGTTAAGATTAACTGAAATAACGGGTTTAGGTTCAGGGTCAATATCATGTTTTTCTAAAATCTCACGCCATTCGGGATTGTCATAAACCCTAGCCAAAGATTCAGCCTCTAAAGATGCCGGACGATCTCTAATAGGATGTCTTGATTGTACCCCTATTACTAACCCATAACAAACAATTGCTGACCCTGACGTTCCTTGCCAAGGTGACTGATTTTCTTCTAATCTTTCTAATTGTTTATCTGTGGGTTGAATATCTGGACTATCTTTAATATTTAAGACTAAACGATTGTTAGGTGCGCGATTTGCTACATCAATAATTCCCTCAATATGTAACCCTGTGGCGTATTTTTTATCATCTTCAGCATACCGTAAAAATAGAGGAAAGCCCAAACAGTCAAATTTAACTTTTTGGGTGCTACTCGCATCAGGTAACACCCCAAAACCTACAGGATCACAAGTTTCGATAGTTTCTGGTAATTCAACTAAAGCTATATCTATATTATCCGGTGCTTTCCAAATTACTTTAGCGTCTATATCCTGCTTATCAGAATAGTTTGATGCTGATCTAAATCGTACTTTACAGTTGTTACTATTATCAAATAGATGCCGACAAGTCAAGAGTAAACGTCCCCCAATTCGATAGGCAGTGCCGTATTTAGGGGCAACAATTTCTAAAGCGCGATCGGGTTGGAATTGGGGCATTTAATGAAATTTACAGGTTAATTGCATCTGCTAACAATTTTATCTCATTTGATGCTTTGGGCGCAATGCTTGCGCCCCTACGGGTATAAAATTCTAATCGGGAATATCATCACTTCCTGTCAATACAGGTTTTCCATCTTTCCCAAAGGGTTTAAGGGGAATTTTAATTCTATGGGTTATCGTATCTTTATTGGTGACACCCCCACCCATTTCTACTACCCAAAATTTCAGCCCACCTTTGCCTTCTTTCGACTGCTCAACCACAAATTGAACCTCTAATTCAATTTCACCCACTTCAAAGCGAATCTGCTCACCCTCAGCGGCTAAGATAGATTTACTCAGTTCAACCCGCAATGCTTCTAAGGTTTCCCGAAGTCCAACTTTATTGATGGCCATATTAATTCTCTAGTTATTTTTGAAGGATGCAAACAAAAACCCTTCCAATTCTATCGTTTTTCTGAAACTTTAGGGCGGACGGATTGCCTTTCTACAAATGGCATAATAGCCCAACCCGATCGCTAATGTAAGTGCGGGTTGGGAAAAGACATCGACCTAATATTATCTCAAGACTAAAATGACAAATTGAATTAGCATCGAGCTATTTTGCCAATACAAGGTGTCAAGATCAAACTAAGGGGCTAAACGTTGCCTTTGCCAACTGCCATCTTCTTGACGATAATAACAGAGACGATCGTGGAGACGACTGGGGCGACCTTGCCAGAACTCGATTAAACTAGGAATTAGGCGAAAACCGCCCCAATGAGGAGGACGGGGAACTTCACGACCAGCATATTCTTCTTTTAGTTCTGCCAGGCGTTTTTCGAGGATATCCCGCCCAGAAATCACTTCACTTTGATGGGAGGCCCAGGCCCCTAAACGAGATTCCCAGGGACGGACAAAAAAGTAATTATCCGATTCCTCCTCGCTGATTTTTTCTACAGTTCCCTCAATCCTAATTTGCCGTTGCAATTCTCCCCACCAAAACACTAGGGCCGCATTGGGATTAGCGATTAATTCCTGTCCTTTGGCGCTGTGGTAGTTGGTAAAGAGAACAAAACCGCGAGGATCGAAGTCTTTCAACAATACCATGCGGGCCCGGGGTTTACCCTCCGGGGAAATAGTAGCTAAAGTCATCGCGTTGGGTTCCAATCTTCCCGAAGATACCGCCCGTTCTAGCCATTGTTTAAATACAATGAAAGGATCGGCAGATGTTTCTGACTCTAGCAATTCTTCAAGATTGTAGTCCAAGCGCAGGTCAGCGATCGATATGTCCATGGTTTTGCTTGCTAAATTCTATCCTTTGAGATCCTACAAGATTCTACAATCATGACTATCACCTCGGCCAGTGATGCGATCGCCTCTCTTTTAGAAATGGCGGAACAGGGAGAGATTGACCCCTGGGATGTGCAGGTTATCGATGTGATCGATCGCTTTTTGGCAGAATTGGGGTTATTAAATGATCTAGATTTAGCCATGGCCCAGGCTAATTTACCCCAATCGGGACAGGCTTTTTTATGGGCTTCCATGTTAGTTTTATTTAAGGCTGATACCCTAGAAAGATTGTCTTTAGACCAGCAAGAAGAAAATCTGATTGATGAGGAAATTAGCGAGTTAGAACGGGAATTAAGAACTTTACCCCGTTATCTAGAAAATCATATTCGCCGTCGTACTGCCGCCCCACCACCGCGAAAAAGACGGGTAACTTTGCAGGAGTTAATCACTCAATTACAACAGATTGCCCTAGAGATTGAAGCTTTACCGAAACTGCCTGTAGTTGTCCCGAAACCCCGTCCCCAATCCCGACGGGAAGCGGTACAAATTATCACGGAATTAGCCCACCAAGAAAACCTGACGGAATTGGCGGCGGAACTGGACTTTTTTTTGCAGAGAAAGTTTTTTCAATTAGAGAAAAAGGAGATAGAGTTTGAGTATTTATTAGATTTATGGCAAGCAGAAAAGCCCTCTAGTCACTCGGCAACACAGGAAAAGGTGGCGATTTTTTGGGCTTTACTTTTACTGGCTTCTCAATCAAAAGTGGAATTAAAACAAGAGGATTTTTATCAGGATTTGAGTATTTCTTTAATTAGGGTTAGCTGAATAAATCTTAAAACCTTGTTGGGTAAGACTTTTAGACCTTTTGGCAATCAAAAAGTACCGGTTCTGGGAGTGATCGGGGGGGGGAAAATTCAGGTACTTTTTCTCTGAAAATTAGGTAATTGGCCACCTCAAAACTGGTAAAACCCCACACCCTGTCTCCACAAGAAACTTTTTGCCGCAAACCCTTTACAATACTAAATCCGTTGAGTATAGGCTACTTATGAGGAGAGGCCCTCATGCAAAAGGGAGAATAAATAATCAGTTTTTAATAACCAGATTTACTATAAGAGGTTGAGAACGAGAAAAGGCCAAGAGTTTTCCTAATTTGACAAAAGAGAGATTAACATTAAATATTTGTCAACTTTTTCAGCCTAAGTTACTTCATCGGCGAACATACTCTACTAATATATTTGTACTATCTAGGGCGCAGATTCTGCGCCCTAGATACCTTACTATCTTAGCGAGTTAAGGCTGCGCCTCTTTCGTACAAAGTGCGGGCATAATCGGTCCAAGTACCCTGGCCCCAATAACGGAAACAACTGGTTTGCACGAGCAAATTATAAAGCAGTGCCTCCAGATAATCCGGTCGTCGGGTGAAGCTAGGATCCGCCTGTACTAAAGGAGCATATTTCTCGTGGAATTTAGCGCTTAATTGGTTCATCGGTTCGAGGACATTTTCGTAACCGCGCACCCAACTGAGATCATTTGTCCAAGATGCCCCATCCATGGTAAAACGGTGGTCGGACTGTTTTAACTCAGCGATCGCCTGTTCCACTGCTTCAGGGGTAGCGGCATCCGAATTAACTCCCTGCCAGATTTTATGCTGGTGTACGGCTTGAATTGGGGGATAATCTTGGGGATTAACGCCAGCGGCCTCGATTAACTCCAGATATTCCGTGCCGTTAAATCCTGCCACAGTGGAACCCCCTTGCATTTCCCGCCAAGGATTGGGAAAATCGCGAGGAAATTCATTCATCATCACGCCACCATTTTCACCGTCGGCAATCTGGGAACCTAGGGAAGGAACCCAAACGCCGCCGAT
This sequence comes from Microcystis sp. M165S2, assembly GCF_020245885.1. NCBI lineage: Bacteria > Bacillati > Cyanobacteriota > Cyanophyceae > Chroococcales > Microcystaceae > Microcystis > Microcystis sp. M165S2. The sequence goes on from NZ_JADBTZ010000128.1 coordinate 12,463, forward strand.
TTGCTGTTTACTGCGGCATTTGGCCTCGTGGTAGGGTTGCATTTGGGCGACTAATTTGGTGTCGGAACCCTGGGTTTTAATCAAAGCAGTAATCGCAATCACTTCACCCCGAGAATTGCGCGCCAGCAAGCGATTAGGAATATATTTTTGTTCCTGACTCAATCCCGAACCGTCGAGATTTTCCACCGAGTGTTCCTGTACCAATAACCAACGATAGCCGCATTCTTTCAGGGCTTTAATATACTCGTAGAGGGTATCGGGATGGTTAGGAAGGTGCATTTCCGGGGGAGAGAACCCTTTGACTCGTTTCAGGGCATCTGGGCCAAAAATCGAGGCAAAATAGGTTTGCCATGCTTGCATCTGCAATTTTAGATCGGGAATCGGTGTGGAAGGAGCCACCGCATGACTCCACATCGTCCCCAACCATTCCACATAGGGTTGATATTGACTGTTACAGGTGATTAATTTGAGTTTATCGAGGATATCCTGCCGTCCCATCTGTACCAAACCCCAGAGGAGATTGCCGGAATAATCGAGCATAATCCGGGGATTACAGCCTTCCGCCACCAATTCTGGGACAAAATCGCCCATGCGACTGTAACACCAGGCAAAAACACTGGCATTATGGTTATCACCATCCCCCTGATTTTCGAACATATGCTGGAGATTGCAGATTAATTCACCGTTAACACCCGCGGGGATGGTGGGTTGGTGCATATGCAAGGCACAGGCAAAACCAGCCTGAATATTGTCTAAGTTGAGATTTGTTGTCGGTAAAAAGATCGGATCATCGTGATTAACAATCGCCGCGATTTCCTGTTCCCAACCGCAAATAGTCGGTAGTCCGGGGCGGATTTCCGTGATAGCGTTCGATTTCGATGATACGGGTGTAGCGATCATAATTTTTCAGGCGAATAGATTGAGATAGTTTGTCCCCACTCTCCCAGGGACAACTTTTTTTTACTGGCAACAGGTCACTCTTGACTGTTCACTGCTAACTGAGCTAAGAGCGCGAACTTTATCCTATCCCATTTATACTGAGAGTACCCCCTCTCCAGACACAAGCCTTCGTAACTCGTTAAAAATCAAGATGATTCTTTACTGAACTTAACCGATCCTCGCACTATGATCCAAACAACTATCCGCCCTTTTACCTGTAACTTTTAACCATGTTCTCGGCGACTACCGAAATTCTTGTTATACTCTTCCTCATCCTCCTCAATGGAGTCTTTGCCCTCTCGGAAATTGCCATTGTCTCGGCGCGCAAAGTCCGTTTAGAACAATTAGCCAGAGATGATCGAAGGGCGGCGATGGCCTTAAAATTGGCCAATGATCCCAATCAAATTTTATCGACGGTGCAGATTGGCATTACCCTAGTGGGAATCTTTGCCGGGGCCTACGGAGGAGCCAATTTATCGGTCAGTGTGGCGCAATTATTGGCGCAAGTTCCCGTTTTAGCCCCCTACAGTCAAGCTTTGGGATTAGGATTAGTGGTGTTAATTATTACCTATCTATCCCTAGTGGTGGGGGAATTAGTGCCGAAACGGTTAGGTTTAAGTAATCCCGAAAAAATCGCTATCCTCGTGGCAGATCCTCTCGATAAGCTATCGAAAATTGTTTCGCCCGTTGTCCATCTTTTGAGTCAATCGACTAATCTGATTCTCAGTTTGTTGGGGATTAGCGCTAATAATAATGATTCCCCCATTACGGAAGAAGAATTGAAAATTATGCTTAAACAGGGAACCGAAGCGGGAACCTTTGAGGAAGCAGAACAGGATATGGTGGAAAGGGTGTTAGGATTGGGCGATCGCCGAGTAAGTCAGATTATGACCACGCGCCCAGATATTATTTGGCTAGATTTGGAAGATAGTGCCGAAATTAACCGCCAGAAGCTAATTGAGAGCAATCATAACCGTTTTCCTGTGTGTCAGGGCAGTTTAGATGAGGTTTTGGGGGTAATCGAAGTCACAGACTTATTGGCAGATTGTTTAACCGGTGAAAGTTTCGACCTGACGAAGGATTTACAACAGCCGCTTTTTGTGCCAGAAAGCACTAGGGGTTTAAAGGTGTTAGAATTGGTGCAGCAAAGTGGTCATCATATTGCCTTGGTAGTGGATGAGTACGGTGTGATTCAAGGATTGGTGACGCGCAAGGATATTTTAGAGGCAATTGTCGGCGATTTACCCCAATTAGATGATATTGAAGATGCTCAGATCGTGCAGCGGGAAGATGGTTCTTGGTTGATCGATGGTACAGTGGCGATCGAAGATTTTAAAGAATTATTTGAAATCAGTGAATTACCGGGGGAAAAACAGGGCAATTATCACACTTTAGGTGGTTTTATTATTACCTATCTTGGTAGGATTCCGGGGGCTGCCGCTCATTTTGAATGGCAAAGGTTGCGCTTGGAAGTGGTGGATATGGACGGTAATCGTGTCGATAAGGTGTTAGTCACGCTATTGTTGGATGATTTGTAAGTAATTGTTAGTAAACATCTAGATTTTTTCAAGCTTGTGAAGACCGATACAATTTTTTATCAACTCTTGCAAACCTTTCCGGGGTTAATTTTTGAATTACTGGGAGAATCAACCCAGAAAGCTGAAAATTATCAATTTTCCTCGCGAGAAATCAAAGAATTAGCGCGTCGTTTTGACGGTATTTTTTTACCAACCACAGCAGCACCGGAACTAATTATTTACTTTGTTGAAGTGCAATTTCAGGATAAAAGTGATTTTTATTGGCGATTTTTAACAGAAATTGTCATCTATCTCAATCAGTATAAACCCGTTCAGGATTGGATAGCTGTAGCTTTATTTGCCTCCAGGGATCTGGATAATAACTTTCCCTATCAACTGCGGGGATTTGAGATAACGGGACAGATCAGACGTATTTATTTAGATGAATTAATCGATAATCTGGCTCCGTCTCTGGGTTTAGGAATTATTCAGTTAATTGTCGCTACACCCCAATTAGCACAGCAACGAGGAAAACCACTTTTAGAAAAAGCGATCGCTGAAATTGATGATCTAGTTTTCCAGCAAAAAGTTGTAGAATTAATTGAAAGAACCCTGGCCTATAAATTTACTAATCTTAGTCGCTCGGAGTTAGAAGCTATGTTCGGATTAGATGATCTCAGACAAACTCGACTTTATCAAGAAGCTAAAGAAGAAGGTCGTGAAGAAGCTAAAACTGAAGCGATCGCCAGTTTACTAGCTTTAGGTTTAAGTATAGAACAGATTGCCACTGCTTTGCAGTTAGAACTTACCAAAGTACAAGAGACAGCGGCCAAATTATCCCCCCCAAATTAGCAGGGTAAATTATCAAGTTTCTCCCTGATTTTACCCTATTCATTCATATTACGATAGGTAGCCACTGCCGAGGGAGAAATGCGATTGAGATAACGGAAAATCCAATATTTTAAGACTGTATCCAAGATAACGGGAAAAGTGGCGATAAAGAGAAAATTAAACTCGCGATTTTCCGGTAAACCGAAATGACGACTTAACCCTTCTAGGATGACTTCCCAACCGTGGGGAGAGTGGAAACCGACAAATATATCGGTAAAGAGAATAATTAAAAAAGCTTTAGCTGAATCGCTAAGATTATAGAGAATGCCATCAAGAAAAGACTTGACAATCTCGATTTCCCGACGACTAAAAGCGATAACAAAACCAAAGGCAATCAGGGAACAAATATCGGCGAAAATATTAGCGATTGCGTTTAAACCTCGTTGGCGAAATTCTTCACTTAGTACCGCTGCTTTTTTAGTAATTTCTCCCTCGATTTCTTCGTTAGATAATTTGGGTGCTAAACCAATCATACCTCGAAAATGTAAAGCTTCCTCAAATCTTCTCAATTCCGAAAAAGCTTCTTCTTCTAAATCCTGATTGATAAAAATAAACTGTTCCTGTTGTTGGAAATATTTATTAACCAAGGGGGTGATCAGGAAAGTTTTGGTTAATTGCTGGGTTAATAAAGGAACAATAATTAACAGTAAAATAAACTTGAGAGAAATGGCTGTTTTATAACGAGAATTGCGAAATCTTTTTAAAACTGCCTCCTCCGATTCCTCCGCTTGGGGATCGATTTCCTGCTTAATGCGATTAAAAGTATTGACAAAAGAACGGGGTAAAACTCCCGGTTTTTCCGTAGCTTTTTGGGATTTATTGCTTTTGATCATTTCCTCATCTTCAATACTACCCGCCGCTAAAAAAGAGCGATTTCTGGAAGTCTTATTTTTGGCTGTTTCCTGCTCAAAATTTCTGTTCTGGAGACTTTTGGGACCATCTTCAAGATATTCTTGCCAATAATTACCTTGATATTTTCCGATAACACTATCGATAAACTGAAGTTTTTTCAGACAAACATCTGTGGTGACAGTAATCACCCCATTATTAATTGTCGGTTGATTTGGTCCGAAGGTATTAACGATCGAGCGACTGGCTTTAAACTCCGTCAATCTGACTTTAATTTTTTGCAGATAACCTTTAACTTCTGCGATAAAATAGGAATTAGTGGTACTGCCATAATTCGAGAACTCCGCTGCCACTTTTCGCCCTTGAAAATGCTTGTCTTCTATCTCCTTAATCTTCAAAGCTGCATGATAAGCCTCATCTAAAGAACGTTCAGGAGTTTGTAATAACCATTGATTAACACCTTGCAAAATCCGATTAAGATTCATAGGAAACAATTACTTCCACAAGGAAAAAAGCTAGAGTACCGATCAGTCATCTTAACAAATACAATCGAGAAAAAACGATGTCAATCATACCAATTTGGATCGAAGGTGGGACTCGATCGGGAAAAACCACCGCTTTAGTCGGGGAATTTCGGCGCTGGGTTGTTTCTCAACGTCAGTCCCAGGATTCATTGTATCTCGATCGATCGAAATCATCGCACCTTTCCCAAACGGTCTTAGTTTTCGCTGCCAACGATGATAACAAACGGGAATTAGCCGATCAATTAGCCCTTGCTGTTAGGGGTAGCTATCCGATTCTCTGCAAAACCCCTTTAGGTTTTCTCACCGATGAAGTCATCCTGTTTTGGCCGTTAATTTTCGAGTCTTTAGGGCTAAAAGCGCAATTTCCCCGCCGATTACGCCCAGAAACGGAACAGGAACTCGCCACCCGTCTCTGGCAACCAGCGATCGCTGAATTCTTCCAGCTTACTAGCATAAATGAATATCGTTTTGTCCGTCAAGTTCTCGATTTGTTACAATTAGCCGGCGCTAGTGGTGTTCCCGCAGAAAAGATACCCGAAAGATTAGCCGACGGATTATCAGAAACAGATTTAAAACGAGTTTTAGCGATTAATGAGCAGGAAACACCAGAAAAAGTGGGAGAATTAATCATTCAATGGCGTGATTGGTCTCTAGAACGTGGTTTATTAAGTTATGGTATCATCTACGAACTCTATTGGCGCTATTTATTTCCTGATAGTCGTTATCAGCAGCAACTATTAAAACGCTTCCGGGGAGTTTTTGCGGACGATGTGGACGATTATCCGGCTATTGCCAAGGATTTACTCAGTTTTTTCCTCGATCATGATTGTTTTAGCGTTTTTACCTACAATCCCCAGGGAAAAATTCGCTTAGGATTAACTGCCGATCCCGATTATCTACAAAAATTAGCGGCACGCTGTCAAATTATGCCATTATCTACCACCGACGGGTTAGCTGCTCAGTTTAGCGAGACGGTTCTCTCCTTAATCAGCGACGGTAACTATCTTGGCAATCTTCCCGATCAATTCATCTCCCTGCAAACCACCTCTCGCGCCGAATTGTTACGGAAGACAGCCACAGCTATTATTCAAGCAGTCAAGCAAGGAGAGGTAAAATCCGAAGAAATCGCCGTTATTGCCCCCGGTTTAGACGAAATCGCCCGTTATAGCCTGATGGAAATTTTAACCGGTGCCGGGATACCCGTTCAACCCCTCAACGAACAACGACCCCTGATCAGTTGTCCTCTGATTCGGGCATTATTGACCCTTCTCGCCCTTGTTTACGCAAATTTGGGGCGTTTAGCCCCCCAAGAGGCCATAGCGGAAATGCTGGTGATTTTTAGCCGTTATTGCTGGGATGAAGAAGAGAATTTAATTCCCGATATCGATCCAATCCGCGCCGGATTAATTGCCGATCATTGTTATCAAGTGCATCCGGAAAATCCTCGTTTATTAGCGCTCGAAACTTTTCCCCGTTGGGATCGCTTAGGACAAAAAGCTTGTACTGCCTACGAAAGAATTTGTCACTGGATCGAAGGGATGAAAAAACGGCAGCAGGAAGCGAAACTTTTCCCGATTTTTGTCTTAAATCAAGCGATCGAACAATTATTAAACGATGGGGAAAATTTGCCCTTCGATCACTTGGCAGCTTTACGAGAATTAATGGAAACTGCCCAACATTTTTGGGAGATCGATCGCCGTTTGCGTGAGAGTGAACCCTGTTTTCAAAGTCCCAGCGAAACTATTAGTCAGTTTATCCAACTTTTGCGCCGTGGCACAATTACTGCTAATCCCTATCCCGTGCGACAATTTATTAAATCTTCCTCAGCAGTCACCCTAGGCAATATCTTTCAATATCGTTCTTTTCGTTCTAGTCATCGTTGGCATTTTTGGCTAGATTGTTCCTCCCCACTCTGGGAACAAGGAGGTGCTGCTACTCTTTTTGCTGCGCCGATTTTTTGGCGAGAAAGTCCATATCAACGCTGGACAACAGAAGCAGAATTAGAGGAAAATCAGGCACGTTTACAGAGAGTTTTAAGGGATTTATTGGCACGGGTAAGCGAAAAAGTTATCCTCTGTCACAGTGATTTAGGAGTATCGGGAACCGATCAAACCGGACAACTTTTATCCTTAGTACAAGCGGCAAAAGAATATGATTATAGTATTACTTGAATTATCGGGATTGAAACTTTAGCAAGTATCTAGTGCCGATCCATAAGGAGTCATGCACACATTTCTTTACTTTTTTTGACAAAATCGCCTGTAGACAAGTGAGTAGAAGTATTCCACTTTATTGATTCTGTAGGATAGATTTTGAACGAATCTCTAATTTTATTAAGCTAACTTAAACCAGCGATTTTAACCAACCGTACCAAGCATCTAAACCTTCTCCAGTGGTAGCGGAAACTTGAAAAACTTTCAGATTGGGATTAACTTGATAGGCGTAATCTAAACAGCGATCGAGGTTAAAATTAACGTAGGGCAGTAGGTCTATTTTTGTCAAGATCATGACTTGAGAAGCGTGGAACATATAGGGATATTTAATCGGTTTATCTTCTCCTTCGGTGACGGAAAGAATGACGACTTTGGCATTTTCTCCCAAATCAAATAAAGCAGGACAAACTAGATTACCGACATTTTCGATCATGACTAAAGAATTCATCGGTGGATCGAGTTCGATTAATCCTCTCTCTACCATTGATGCTTCTAAATGACAACCTGTTCCGGTATTAATTTGGATAACCTGACAACCGGTTTCACTAATTTTTTGGGCATCATTAGCTGTTGCTTGATCTCCCTCAATGACACTGATAGGAATAGCGGTTTTTAAATCGGCAATTGTGCGAGTTAAAAGGGTAGTTTTTCCCGAACCGGGGGAAGAAACTAGATTAAGGGCAACAGTTTTTCTCCCCTTCAACCAACCGCGATTTTGTGCCGCTAACAGATTATTTTTTGCCAGCAGATTTTGCTCAACTTGGAGAATGCTACCATGAATTTGAGCGTGAATTTCCGCAGGATGATGGGGATGCTCATGCTCGTGATCGTGATGGCTATGGCTAATAACAGTACCATCGGCTAAAATATGTTCATGGGTCCCTGTTTGCGGATTAGTTACCATCACTTCCGAGTTATCAGAACAACCACAGGTTACACACATAAGGATTCTGTCTCCAACGATTTGAGATTTAATTCTTGACCCTGTAAAATGACTATATTGCGACTACTACATCGATCGCAGATTCCGTAGGGATATTCTAGTTCTAGCTCATTTCCGCAATCTTGGCACTGTCCTAAACCAGAAATTTCTAGAATCTCTAACATTGCCCCCTCTATATTAGTACCTTGACAACAGGTATCAAAACAAAAAGCGATCGATTCTGGCATAATTGCCGTTAGTTTACCAATCTCTAACACCACGCGCTTAACTTTCATTCCTCGCGAGTGTTCTAAAGCAAGTTCAATAATATTTTGGGTAATTCCTAGTTCGTGCATTTTCAGTTATCAGTTATCAGTTATCAGGGAACAGGGAACAGGAAACAGGGAGAAGGGAGCAGGGAAATTTCAACTAAAACCCCAAAACCCCAAAACCCCAACTATCTGTTTTTTTAGTTTTCACTTTTTCCTTTAAAACTGTCTCCTGTCTAATTAACATATTCTCGGTAATTGTTCACCGACTAACATATCGAGAATCCTTTTAGTGCCGAAAGCGGTTTTTAAGTAAACTAAATTGGGGGGAGAAGCGACGACTTCCCCGATACAAGCGGCATTTTTACCGTCAGGATGGGAACGCATCACTGCTAAAACGCGATTTTCCGCCTCCGGAGGCACGACAAGGACTAATTTGCCCTCATTTGCCAGATAAAGCGGTTCTAAGCCCAATAATTCGCACATTCCTCGCACTTCTTCCCGGATGGGGATCGCCGTTTCCTGTACTTGTATTCCCACCCCTGAACTTTGGGCGAATTCGTTTAAAACTGTGGCTAATCCGCCTCTAGTGGCATCCCGCATCGCTTTAACTTCCGGGCAAACTGCCAGAATTGCAGAAATTAAAGAATTCAGAGCTTGACAATCGCTTTCGATTGTGCATTGCAGGTCTAATTCGCCCCTGGCCATCAGAATGGCGGTGCCGTGATCCCCCAGAAAACCGTTAATCAAAATGCGATCGCCAACTTGTAAATTATTGGCACTGGAATTGATTCGGGCCGGAATTACTCCGACTCCAGAGGTATTAATAAATATTTGATCCCCTTGTCCCCTGGGAACGACTTTTGTATCCCCGGTGACGATTTTTACCGCTGCTTTGTCGGCGGCTATTTTCATGCTGGTAACGATGGTTTTTAGGGTGTCGATAGATAAACCTTCTTCGAGGATAAAACTACAACTGAGATAGAGAGGAATTGCCCCACCGACAGCCAAATCATTAACGGTTCCATTGACTGCTAAACTGCCAATATCACCCCCCGGAAAGAATAGGGGAGAAACCACATAGGAATCGGTGGTAAATGCCAAGCGATCGCCTATTTTAGCCAAATCTTTAATCTCAAATCGGGCTTGATCTTCAAGGGTTGCCAGTAAGTTATTATCAAAGTTATTAACGAATATCTCATTAATTAAATCCCGCATTGCTTTGCCACCACTGCCATGGGAGAGAGTGATATTTGTGTCGGTAATTTTGTGTTTTTTAAATTTTAAAGAAGCTGAAGGAGTGCTAGTCATAGGTGAGGTAGGAAGTTTTCGTTTTGGGTAGTCGGTGGTCGATACCAAATTAGGTTACACTTTATCCTGAGGAGAAATGCTGTCATAGCCTACTGCTAGATTATCTTAATGGGTTTCTGGTATTTCTCGCACTTTTTCTACAGTTAAGTCCAAAGCTTGAGCAATTTGTTCTACAGTTAAACCTAAAGCCAATAAACGCGGCACAGATTCCAGTTTACCTTCCAGTTTACCTTCCAGTTTACCTTCCAGTTTACCTTCCAGTTTACCTTCCAGTTTACCTTCCAGTTTACCTTCCAGTTTACCTTCCAGTTTACCTTCTTCTCGAACGTCTTGAAAATAACGGGTTTGTTTCAGTTCATCTAAACTAAACATGGCTTCTATCTCCCGGCGACTTAGACGTGGTAATTTATAGATAAGGATCGTTTCTATTAATTGTAGGAGGTTTTGCGGTTGGGTAAATTCAGTTCGCACTCGTTCAATAAGTTGTTTGGCTGTTGCCACTGCTTGATTTTCTTTAGCAATAATTAATTTTATAGTGGCAATACCGAGGGAATCTTGATTAATATCATCTAGTTCATCTAAATATATTCGCGTCACTCTCCCAGATGTCAATAAGTCTTGGTAACGTACAACCTGATCTGATTCTACCCGACGATGGGGATAAATGACCACCCCGTGCCAATCATTGTTAAAAGCAGTTTTACTGAGATATAAGAAGATTTCAGCAAAGAAACGGCCATAAAAATTCTGATCATCTTGAAATTGCACCTCGCAGAAATAAATAGGAATGCTAGGATCGGTAATATTGGGCAAAAATACGCCATCAATACGAAAAGCTAGTTGCTTAATTTCGACGGAATCAAAGCGGTAATTCTCTGCTTCTCTGGGGGCAAGGTTGATTAATTCAAAGAAAATTGACGGATAAGATTGAAAAAGATCATAAAAAATACTGTCGGTTTTCATGGGGAACTTGTGGTGGTAAGCTCTGCAAAAAATTTTCGCTGTTTTATCCCAATTCCACTAACTTTATCTTACCATGTAGATAGAGAGTTTTCCTGCTAATCATTTTCATTATAGCAGTTATCTTTGCCAAACCAATGCTAAAAGCTAATACCTAAAATAACCGATAAATGATCGAGTCTGAACATCGCCCCCTGGTCAGGGCGCTATAGCTGACAATGAGTCGCTATAATAGAATTCGCCGATCGCTAACTTCTCCCTCGGTAAAATTTCTATGACTGGAAGACTGAACAAGCTACAACAAGATTTAAAGAACATAGAAACGGAAGTGGCAAATTTAGCCGAAAGAATGCGAGAAAAATACCGAATTTATCTTGATTTACTCGGTGAATCTCTCTATAAACAGGCGATCGGGGCAGTGTATTATATATGTACCCGTTACTATGGGGGGGAATTTCTGGCCCTCTCCCACAGCAATCGTCAGAAACTACAAGAGGAGATCAAAGCTCTAGGACAAGAGGCTAAAGCCAGTTTACAGCAATTGGGCGAGCAGAGCTTCGATCGAGGGGCATTTTCAGGGGTAGGATTCTCTAAAAGTCCAGCAGAGACAGTTAACACCCCAGATTTCTTGAAACTTTTTCTAGACAAACGGGAAAATCTAGCCGCAGCTGGAGAGATTAATAACCCCGATATTTTACTTTATTGTTGTCGAGTGCTGGAAAAAAACTGTATCGAGATTCTCAATCATCTCTCTAAACAAATTAATCAGCAACTACAAAAAGCTTATATTCTTCCCCCTCATCTACCCAGTCAAATTATCGATATGGCAATTCAAGCGGGAGAAGAAGGACAATCCCTAGGGGGAGGAAATAATATGTTAAACATTCTAGTGGAAGCTAAAAACCCTGAACCAGAGGAAGAAAAAGATGAAGATGAAGATGATGGGGATGATCATGATTTTTCAAGTGGCAAAGTCACTAAAGTAACGGCGATTCATCTACGAATGGCTGAACTCGAATTTGCTGATACGCGCTTAAGTGTCGAAAGAAATCAAATTCGCTCCCTTTGGGAACAATTAAATCGTCTAGGGGAACAATATCATCGTATTCGCAAAGAATATACTATCGCTCAAGCGGAAGCGGCATGGCGCAGTAGTTGGTACGATTAATCAGTTATGATCAAACAGAGGTATCAGGGAAGCATAATACCGGGAAATTTGGAGTCAAGAGACAATTATGAAAGGGGAAATACCCGACTGGGTGAGATTACAAAAAGCCTTATCTGTAGAAGCGGAAAAAGGTTATCCCGATCTTCAGGGAAATCAGTACCGTTTTAGCGAGTTTTTCTGTCTTAGTTTCGGGGATAATCCTCCCGTGGGAATTTCCACCAGTGAGAGAAATCGCTGGCGAGAATTAGCCCAAAAATTTGCCCAATATTCCCAGTTTAATCCCAGACAAAGACAACAATTAGTCACCGAAACTCGCAATTTTTTGCAACAATTACGGCAAACTTTAGAAGCAACCCCCACCCCAAAAGAACCAGCTGCGGCGAAAATTATTAATACCACTCCCATCACGGCAAAGGCTATTTCTCCACGGCAAGTTACCCTCGAACAACCCTTGAAATATCTAGCGGAAGTGGGAGAGAGAAAAGCTGGTCTTTTAGAAAAATTAAACCTCCACAAAGTTGAAGATTTATTATATTATTATCCCCGGGATCATATTGATTACAGTCGTCAAGTCAATATCGCTAATTTAACCGAGGGGGAAACGGTAACTTTAGTGGGGAATGTCAAGCGCTGTAATTGTTTTACTAGCCCCAAAAATACCAAGTTAGCTATCTTTGAATTGCTCTTACAGGATCGCACTGGACAGATAAAATTAAACCGTTTTTATGCGGGAACTCGCTATACTAATCGTGCTTGGCAAGAAGGACAAAAAAAACTCTATCTGGTGGGTTCGGTGGTGGCGGTTAGTGGTTTAGTCAAAGCGGGAAAATATGGGTTAACTTTAGAAAATCCTGAATTTGAATTATTAGACAGTTCTGGGGCAAGTATTGAGTCCTTAAAAATCGGGCGTATTCTGCCGGTTTATCCCCTCACCGATGGAGTACCCGCCGACCTAATTAGAAAGGCTGTAGTCGCCGCTTTTGGGGCAGTAGAGGCGATAAAAGATCCCTTGCCTTTCGGTCTAAGAAAACAATACGGATTAATCGATTTAAAAACAGCAATTACTAACATTCATTTCCCCAATAATGCCGAGATTCTCAGTCAAGCGCGACGGCGATTAGTCTTTGATGAATTCTTCTTTTTACAATTGGGTTTTCTGCGGCGGCGGCAACAGTATCGTCAGACACAGAAAAGTGCTGTTTTTAGTGCTAAGGGTCAACTAATTGATCGATTTAATCAGATAATTCCCTTTCAATTGACTAATGCTCAAAAACGAGTTATTGAGGAAATTTTAGAGGATTTAGATTCTAGCACCCCGATGAATCGTCTCGTGCAGGGGGATGTGGGTTCTGGCAAAACAATTGTCGGAGTTTATGCTATTTTAGCAGCCCTACAATCCGGTTATCAAGCGGCATTAATGGCTCCCACGGAAGTTTTAGCGGAACAACATTATCGTAAGTTAGTTAGCTGGTTTAATCTCTTACATTTACCCATAGAATTATTAACTGGTTCCACAAAAACCGCTAAACGGCGAGAAATTCACGCCCAATTAGAGACAGGAGAATTACCACTTTTAGTGGGAACTCATGCCCTAATTCAAGATGCAGTTAATTTCCGCAAGTTGGGGTTAGTTGTTATTGATGAACAGCATCGCTTTGGGGTACAACAAAGGGCAAGATTATTAAGCAAAGGAGAGTCTGCCCACGTTTTAACCATGACAGCAACACCGATTCCCCGTACTTTAGCTTTAACCCTGCATGGGGATTTGGATGTGAGTCAAATTGACGAATTACCCCCCGGCAGACAACCGATTCAAACCACCGCTTTAAATGGGAATCAAAGAAGGGCTGCCTATGATTTAATTCGCCGTGAAATTGCCCAAGGCAGACAAGCTTATGTGATTTTTCCCTTGATTGAAGAATCGGAAAAATTAGATGTTAGAGCTGCGGTGGAAGAATATCAAAATTTATCAGAAAAGATTTTTCCTAATTTTAATATCGGGTTACTCCATGGTCGCATGAGTTCCGCCGAAAAAGAGGAAATCTTAACAGCTTTTCGCGATAATATTCTGCAAATTATCGTCTCAACTACAGTTATCGAAGTGGGGGTTGATGTTCCCAATGCCACGGTGATGTTAATTGAAAATGCCGAACGTTTTGGCCTGTCACAATTGCATCAATTACGGGGGCGCGTGGGCAGAGGCTCCCATCAATCCTACTGTTTACTTTTAAGTGGCAGTAATAGTGCTAATTCCCGTCAAAGATTAACGGTTTTGGAACAATCCCAAGACGGCTTTTTTATCTCGGAAATGGATATGCGATTTCGCGGTCCGGGGGAAGTTTTAGGACAACGACAATCGGGTTTACCAGATTTTGCCCTCGCTAGTTTAGTCGAGGATCAAGAGGTGTTAGTTTTGGCAAGAGATGCCGCCGAAAAAATTATGTTAGATGATCCCCATTTAATCACTTTGCCCAATTTGAAACAAGCCTTAGAAGCTAAATATCAACGGATGTTGGGAGCGGATATTTTAACTTGATTTAGATGTTCAGTGATCAGTAATCAGTAAACAGTGATCAGTAATACTAAATCCAGTTATTAAAAACTGATTATTTATTCTCCGTTTTGCATGAGTGCCTCTCTTGATATGTAGCCCATACTCAACGGATTTAGTATTACTTCCGATTTTATCACTCAATCCAAGCCTTTGGGGGGTTCTACCCCCCAAACCCCTAGGGTTGATTCATTTAAATTAAGTACAGCTGATTTTGAGTCAATAAATTTGACCGAAAATTCTCAAGTTTATCTTTTTCTAATCAAAAGAGTTAGTCACAATAACTAATCTTTAATCTTCTGCCAATATTTATTA
>NZ_JADBTZ010000129.1:0-11678 GCF_020245885.1 Microcystis sp. M165S2
AAGGTCGCGAAAGTCTGAGGAGAGAACCACCTCTGGGTGGGATTTCGCCAGGAATCTAATTCAAGTGGACTCGTTGAGCCAGAAATTCTCAGCAGTGATGCTAGAAGAATCCACGTCCGTTTACGGCGTGGGGTATGTCAACCTAGCCAATTAATGGCCCCTTTAATCCAGTCTTCTGGCTGAGTATTTTTACTAAATAAAGCATCTTGACTGAGGACTGCGATAGCTCGATCGATCTCCTCCCGGCTGTATCCTAAAGCTAAAAGGGTCATCTGCACATCTTCAAGGATTTCCGCTGCCGGTAGTATTGCCGTGGTTGTCGTCGTCGCTTCTCTTAGTTGTCGCCATGCTGCCAATTTAGTTTTTAACTCCAAAGCGATTCTCTCTGCTGTTTTTAAGCCGACTCCGGGGGTTTTGCTCAAAATTTTGGTATTTCCTGTCACTATCGCCACCACAAGTTCCTCAATCCCCAAGGTATCGATTAAAGCTAGGGCTAGTTGCGCCCCAACTCCGTTGACGGAAAGCAGTTGACGAAACAGATCTCGCTCTGGGGCGGTGCCGAAACCGTACAATAAAGGCTGCTCCTCGCGAAGGAGTAGGTGAGTAAAAATCTGACAACTATCATTGTTATCGTTGCCGATGTCTAGGGCTAATCGCGAGGGAATTTGGATTTCGTAACCGATCTGGTTTACGTCTAAAATCAAGATCAGTCGGTTATTAGGGGTTTTGATCACCTCGATCGCTTGTCCCCGTAAATAATTAATCATTGATTTAATTCTCCTACGAAAATAACCGAACCACAGGGATGACGGTTTTTACTCCCTGAAGGAATGCCGGGGAGATTTTCATTTTTGTTACAATTGTTAACAGAAGTGAATGGCGTAATTGATAACCTAATCTTCTTGGCGTTAGTCCCCAATAATTGGAGAAGATACAAAATGAATGGCAACATTAGAGTCGGAAATCTCTTTGGAATTCCCTTTTATATTAATCCTTCTTGGTTCTTTGTTCTGGGATTAATTACCTTAACCTATGGGGGAGAGTTAAGTCAGTTTCCCCAGTTAACGGGAATCATGCCTTGGCTATTAGGATTTTTTGCCGCTATTCTCCTATTTGCCTCCGTGGTTGCCCACGAATTAGGTCATAGTTTTGTTGCCATCGCCCAAGGTATTGAAGTCAAATCAATTACCCTCTTTTTATTCGGTGGTTTGGCAACTCTCGGCAGAGAATCGAAAACTCCTCTGGAAGCTTTTCTAGTAGCAATTGCTGGCCCTTTAGTTAGTTTACTGCTCTTCGGTATCTTCCTAATTATTGGTTCCAATATTAGTTTAAGCGCGCCCCTGGCGGCGATTCTTTCGCTGCTTGCCTATATCAACCTCGCCCTAGGGTTATTTAACCTGATCCCCGGTTTACCTTTAGATGGTGGTAATATCCTTAAAGCCATTGTTTGGCAAGTAACGGGCAATCCCAATAAAGGGGTTTTATTCGCTAGTCGTTTCGGTCAATTTTTTGGTTGGTTAGCGATTGTCATCGGTGCGCTATCAATTCTCGGAATCAGTCAATTTGGCAGTTTTTGGACGCTATTAATTGGCATTTTCCTCCTACAAAATGCTGGCTTTTCCGCTCAATCAGCTAAGGTTCAAGATTTCTTAAGTCGCTACACCGCTAAAGATGTTATCTCTCCTAATAGTCCTGTAGTGTCGATTAATTTAACCCTGCGCGAGTTTGCTAATAATTATGTTATCGGTAAACAACAATGGTCTAAATTCTTAGTTACCGATAGCGAAGGTAAACTGTTAGGAGTGATTAATGTAGAGGCTCTGAAAACGATTCCTACTTCCCAATGGACAGAGGTAAATATCGGCCGGTTATTACAAACTAGCGAAAGTCTCAAACTGGTTTTGTCTAATACTTCCCTCCTAGATGTGGTGAAAATTTTGGAAGGCGAAAATTTATCTCAAGTGACAGTGGTAGAAGAAAACGGCACGGTTTTGGGGTTAATTGAGAAAGCTTCTATCCTTACTTTTCTCGCCCAAGAAACCCAAAGTCAACCCGCTTAATCAGTTATCAGTTATCAGTTATCAGTTATCAGTTATCAGTTAAGTAGGTGGGTGGAATTAAATATAAGATGAACGTAGGTTGGGTTGAAGTATGAAACCCAACGCCTGCATGGGTTACGAAGTGCGCTAACCCATCCTACAAATAATTGTGCCTCCCTACTTATCAGCTAGAATCAGTTAGGTAAATGTAATTTTCACCTCAATATTCTCGCAGAATTTTGTCTATTATCTCCTGACTATACTAACTGTCGCATTGCTTGCCACAATTGCTCGTATTCTTGCTCGGTTGCTGGCGATAAAGGGTTTAAAAAATCGCTGTTTTTGATTGCTTCTGGATTGACAAGTAAAGGATTATTTTTAATATCTGGGGGAATTTGGTCGGGATTTTGAGTGAGAATTAGGGGTGATAATCCGGAGGTAAATAAAGAAATTTTAGTGGCGGATTCTGGTTGCCAACAAAAATCAATCCATTGCTCGACAAGAGAATTAGGAGTAGTTAAAACTGGTTTTACCCACACATCTGACCAGAGAGAAGTCCCAGATTTGGGGACAACAACTTTAATTTTATTATAGCGATCGCTCACTGGTAAAATATCATTAGACCAACCCACAGATAGCCAGACATCACCGAGTATCAGGGGTTGTAAATAATGTTGAGAACTATAAAATCTTACCTGTTTTTGTAAAGCAAATAGCTGGTCTTTTAGTGCCGTCACTTGCTTTAAATCACTAGAATTATAAGAATAACCCAATTTTTTTAGAGTTAAACCGATGACTTCGCGACGATTATCGATTAGGGCAATTTTACCGGTTAATTCCGGTCGCCATAGATCAGACCAATCTTGTGGCCGCCAGTCAAATTGAGGGAATTTTTCCTCATTATAGGCAATTACTGTCATTCCCCAACGGTAGGGCGCACCCCAGACTTTACCCTCTGTTTGCGGTTGTCCTTGGGCATTGCGAGTCATGTTTTCTTGCCAACGGGGGGGCAGTTTTGACCAATTAGAAAGTTGAGAAGTATCTAGGGGTTGAATTAAGCCGTTAGTAATCGCTTTTCCTAGCCAAGCATCCCCTAGGGTGACTAAATTACCCATCGCTGGGTTTTGTTCCCTAAAAGGGATAGGAATCGAAAATTGTGAGGCTGGTTGCTCCTGATTTTTTAACCATTTTTCCAACAATTTTAATAGCTCTTTCAGCTGCTTTTCCGACTGAAAATTTACTTTTTTTTCGGCAATAGTTTTCCGAAAATCTGTTAGTAATCGCGGCGGAATCGAACCAGATAGGAGAAAAATGCTCGGATCGCCGCTTCCAGAAGCGCAGCCACTTAAACCTCCCGCTAAGGCGATTGTACCTAATCCTTGCAAAAAAGAACGTCTGTTTAACATATCGCCCGCCGATTTTCAACTTCAACAGTAATAATTGCCAGTTTCTAGCCTTAAATTATTATAGAACGATTTTTAACAGAATGTAAACTAGGGAGTTTTGCCGCTACCGATTTCAGCTATAGATCAGCTTTGTTGTTAACTTTTATAGTAGAAAACTCTGATTTTGTCCTAGTTAAAGCTAGGATAGAAAGAGTAAGCTAAGGAGCGAGGGTATAAGACTATGTTAGACAATAATGACCAAGATTTTCTTTATTCTTGTCGTTGTGGACAAGCCAATTTTCAGTCGGTAAAACATCAATCGGGTATTTTATTAATCGGGGGAGCGGAAGGAGGTAAATTAGGAGAAGATCAGGCGACAAAATGGTTATTGAATCGAGCTAAAGGCGGTAATTACTTAGTGTTGCGCTTTGGCAATCTTGGCGGTCAAGCTGATTGGATTTGCGATAATTACCGCTCCCTGATCGGCTCGGCGGCGGAACTATCAATTGATAGTCGTGAAGCGGCGAATCATCCTGATGTTATCGAATATATTCGTAATGCCGATATTCTTTTTTTTGCCGGTGGTGATCAAAATCAGTACGAGGATTTGTGGGAAAGCACAAAGGTGGAAACAGCGATCAATTATCTGATCAATGATAAAAAAGTTCCCGTGGCGGGAACCAGCGCAGGAATGGCTATTCTGGGTGATTTTTACTATGCGCCCACTCACGAAGGGGTACTGAGTTCGGAAATCTTAAATAATCCCTTTCACTTCAACACTAAAGACTTCTATCGGAGTGATTTTATTCGGGTTCCTTTTCTCAAAAAAGTCGTGACAGATACCCATTTGGATCGACTCAATCAAGATCATCCCGAAACAAGATATGGTCGCCTTTTTGGTTTTTTAGCCCGCAATGTACACGATAATCACAATCAACTGCCCGCCTACGCTATCGGTTTAGAAGAAGGTGCTTTTCTGGCGATCGATGAGCATGGTATCGCCAAAGTCTACGGCAACGGCACCGATAAGGGACAAGATGCCTATTTTCTGCAAACTAACGGGACTCTACCCGAACAGATGGAGCCGGATCGGCCTTTAATCTGGAATAATAACGGTCAAGCGGTGAAAGTCTATCGCATCGCGGGAACTCCCTCCGGCAGCGGTAAATTTGACCTCAAGGATTGGTCTAGTGCTGCTGGCGGTCGCTGGGAATATTGGTACACTAAAGGAGGAATAGCCGGGTTTAAGCGGGTTCCGATAGCCTGAAGGTCATTTTTGTCAAAAAAGTGAGTTCTCTGGGTGTTAAGATTAATTTTGAGGCAATAAGGAGAATTTTTTCAGCTATGACCCCTGAATTAATCACTTTCGGTCGGTATCTCGCAGGTGAATTTGAAAATCAACGGCAAGCGCAAGCAGAACCGGTGTGGTACGTTCACCTGCGTTTATGGTTGCGTCCGCTGCCTTTATTTCGGGAAGACAGCATCGCTCTTTTTGCCGAACAGGCGAGTATAATCAATTTAGACCAACCTTACCGACCGCGACTGTGGCGATTAATGCGCTCGGAATCGGCAGGGTTAGAGGTTAGGCATTATATGTTTAATGACCTGAAATCCGTGCAAGGTGCGGGCAAAAATCCCGATATTTTGCGAAAAATTAGCTTAGAAGACCTAACTTTCCTGCCTACTTGCACTTTAGCGGTCAAAGTCCATACTCTCGCTGATAATCAATACCAGTTTATCGCCCAACCGCAACCGGAACAGCGCTGTCAATTCACCTATGAGGGTACAACCTATCAGGTGGCTTTAGGTTTCGAGGTGACGAGTCATAGCCTAAAAACCTACGATAAAGGCCTAGATCCCAGCACCGGTAAGGGAATTTGGGGCGCTCTGCTCGGTCCCTATCAATACGAGAAAAAACGGGATTTTTCGGCAGAATTGGATGTGTGAGGAAGATTGCATCACATTAGGTCAAAATGACGGCAGACGACACCGCAAAGAGCCGCTAAAGCGGTAATTCCTAAAGCTGTACCGATGTCTTGTCCTTGATTGACGGCAAAAGAAGTGACGATTCCCGCACCTAAACCGGCTGTGATTGCCGCTCCGAGAAAATCTTTATCCGAGTTTTTATACATAGAGATAAGGCCAAATTTCCACAAAATCGTGTTTTTTACCTTATCATCCTCTTTTGAGCAACTAATCACCTGGGGGCAGAATTGCAATTAAGCTTTAGATTTAGCCACGTTTCTTAACATTAAGTTGGGTAAGATAGATAGGGGGTAAAATCGATGAAATTAGCTAAAATCTCTTTTTATGGCTTTTTAACGCTGATTATCTCCCTTTTGCTAATACTGAGTTTTGTTAATGCCAGCAAAGCACAATCGGATACGGCGGTAAGATCGGAGTTAATTAGTCTCCGCAATCGAGTCGAGCGCCTTGAAAGTCAGATTCGAGGAATATCCACCCGCGGGGAAAATGCCGCTCCGATTCCCCAACGGCGATCGGGAACGGGTATAGTAAATGGGGAAGTGGTCGGGGAAAGTGACCCACTGTTCCAGCGTTTAGCCACTTTAGTAATTGAAATAAAGGAAGATTTAAAAAAGCTAGAGCAACGGGTGCAAGTCTTAGAAAAAGAAACCGTTAGCCAGAAATCGTAGTCAATTGATGCTATAACGATCGAAAGTTAAATTGATCTCAACTATGCAGTTAATTGATTATGTAATTATCCTGCTTTATCTGGCAGCAACCCTAATAATCGGGATTGTAGCCGAGAAAAAAGCTTCTCAAGGTCTAGAATCCTACTTTTTAGGTAATCGTAATTTGCCCTGGTGGATGTTGGGGGTGTCGGGAATGGCAGCTAACACCGATTTAGCGGGAACTATGGTCATTTCTGCCCTAATTTACGCCGTCGGCCCCAAAGGACTATTTATCGAAATTCGCGGCGGTGTTGTCCTAATTATGGCCTTTCTCATGGCTTTTATGGGCAAATGGAATCGTCGCGCCCAAGTTATGACCATGGCGGAATGGATGCAATTTCGCTTTGGAACTGGAAAACAGGGGAATTTTGCCCGAATTATTAGCGCCGTCGCCACTCTCTTATTCTCTATCGGTGCGATGAGTTATTTCTCCGTTGCGGGGGGGAAATTTTTAGGGCAGTTTTTGGGCATGGATGATCGTCTTGCTTCGGTGATATTAATTCTTCTAACCTTGATTTATACGGTGGCCAGTGGTTTTTATGGTGGGGTAATTACCGATTTATTTCAAGGATTTCTGATTTTTGTGGCGGTAATTTATGTATCGACAGTGGCTTTTTTTACTGTTAATCTTCCTGATACTTTTACCGTAGCAATTCCGGGGGCAGCGGAGCCAAAAACTTGGAATTTAAGCGACTGGGCTAGTATTTTTCCCTCCCTGACTTTGGATTTACCCGGAGATTATGCCATCTTTAATTTGTTTGGTGGGGTGATTTTCTTTTATTTAGTTAAAACTATCATCGAAGGTTGCAGCGGCAGCGGTGGTTATATGTTACAACGATACCTAGCGGCCAAAAGCGATCGAGATGCCGGTTTATTATCTTTATTCTGGATTATTCTGCTTTCTTTCCGTTGGCCTTTAGTCACAGCTTTTGCGGTTTTAGGTATTCACTACGGTTTAACCGAAGGCACGATTACAGATCCAGAAAGAATTCTCGCCACGGTGATTACTCAATACATTCCTGTGGGGATGAAAGGGTTATTAATTGCTTCTTTTTTGGCGGCAGCTATGTCCACTTTTAACGCAGTTATTAACGCTAGTGCTGCCTATTGGGTCAAAGATATCTATCAAGCTTTTTTGAAACCGAATGCGGGAGAACAGGAGTTAGTTTTTCAAGGTCGTTTGGCCTCGGTTTTTGTGGTCGTAATTGGCTTAGTTTTGAGTTTTAATATCCAAAATGTCAATGATATTTGGGGTTGGTTAACCACGGGATTAGGGGTAGGATTAGCAGTTCCTCTCCTATTGCGTTGGTATTGGTGGCGCTTTAATGGTTATGGTTTTGCCGTGGGAACTTTAGCGGGAATGATTGCGGCTATTGCCTCACAAGCGATAATTTTACCTTTCTTTCGTCACAGTCAATATCAGGAACTTATTCTCTTTCTTGTGCCGAGTTTGTTCGCTTTAGCTGGCTGTATTATCGCTACTTTGTTAACTCCTCCTACCGATAGTTTAGTTATGGAAAATTTCTATAATATTACCCGACCTTTTGGCTTTTGGGGAGAAGTCCGTCAAAGTGTTAAACCTAACCTACAGGCAAAAATTAAAGCGGAAAATCAACGGGATATCATCGCCGCTTTTCTCACTGTTCCTTGGCAATTAGTCCTGTTTATGATGGGGATTGTTTTAATTATCAAGCAGTGGCAAAGTTTGAAGATTTTGGCTTTGGTTTTTCTTTTGCTTTCCATCGGTCTCTATTTTACTTGGTATCGACATTTATCTAAGGAAATTACCGTCACTAAAGACCGAGATTTAGGTTAGGCAGTTATCAGTTATCAGTTATCAGTTATCAGTTTACTGTCTTCCCACTCCCCAATTGATAATTCCCCACACCCTGTCCCCACGAAAAACTTTTTCAGCAGACCCTAATTAGGAGTGATCCCTTGACTTTGGCGGCACCTTGGGTTATGATTTTTTTATAATGGGATGGTTGTGTCTAGTATGAAGTGCTTAGATTCCCATTGTAAATAAAGTCTTTTAAAAATATTATCCCAAAATCTCACGACAAAAGCAAGGAAAATTTCGCCGTCAATTGTTAAGTTTTGTTAAGAAAAATAGCAAGAGCGGCAAGGAATAGAAATCCCTTACCGTTGACTTTGGCCGTACTCACCACTTCTTAATGAAGTGCTATCTAGAAGGAACTTATGATGAAATACAAAATTGTGCTTTATCGTTCTGAAGAAGGAATTACTGTTGGCGTTCCTGCACTCCCTGGTTGTTGGTCTGAGGGAGACACTGAGGAAGAGGCATTAATTAATATACAAGATGCAATGAGTATCTTGCAGCCTTGGAAAAACGCTGGCAAGATGGGGAAATTCCTGAAATTAAAATGCAGGTGTAACTATTTGACCGTCGTAGAATTTCGTAAACTATTATGATTGCGATAAAATTAGCTAAAATTTCTCTTGCTTTCGACTCATATCTAGATTTGATGATTAATTACATAAGCTTTAAAAACAGGATTTAAACATAATAGAGCGTTCTCATCTTTTGCCACTATTATTCGTCTGATTAGAGATTGAATTGCTTTCAAAGAATCTGTATAATCTAGAGAGGTTTGATCCATCATTTCTTTAATGGAAATAGGTTGATTAAAATTTGCTAATTCTGTTAGCATTAGTTTCTCTGATTCTGTTAAACTTTGTAAAATACTTAATAAAGTCTGCTCTAAAGTTTCTTCGGCAATCGGGTATTTAAGTTCTAAAAATTCAGCAACCTTACCTAAAAATATCCCCCGAATAAAACTAGCAACTAATTCTAACCAAAGAGGATGACCTTGATAACATTTAATTAAGGTTTGCCAACTGTCTTCATTTGATAGATGATGATGGCGCAAAATTTCTATTGCATCTTCTCCTAAACCTTCTACGATTAATGTTTTAATGAATTTATTTTTCTGTCCATAAAAAGTCGTATCAATAGGTTTTTCTTGACTCAACAACAGTAAACAGCTTTGATGATTGACTTCAGCAATGCTTTTAAACAATAGTTGATAGTCTTGGTAATCTTTTTGATAATTACCTGCTAGTTTTTTAGAGTCAAATAGACTTTGTAAATCATCAAAAATAATCAAACAGCGATGGCTTTTTATTAACTCTAAGAATAAATTTAATTTCTTGTCAAGACTTTGAGAGAGCTTTAATTGAGGATTGATAGAGGGTAAAATTTCACTTAAAAGTTCATCTGATTTTGGACAAAAATACAAACTTATGCGAATAACATAATTAAAACTATTTTTGATTTTATCAACCAGTTTCAAAGAAAGGGTGGTTTTACCAATTCCTTTTAAACCTAACACAGTAACCAAACGGTATTTCTCCGCAACTATCCAAGTTTCTAGATTATTTAATTCGGCAATTCTCCCATAAAATTGAGTTATTTCAGGAATATGACCTAAATCTAAATAGGTACGATTATTGTCAGGTTGAGATTGGTGGTTATTGCCATTAGACGCAGATAGATTAGAAGTACAGAGATTGACATTATTAAGAGAAACAAAATCTCTACCTGATGAAATATGATTATAGAACTGAGATTTCTTTAAAACTGCTCTAATATTTGATTTAGTAATATCTTCCCCTAAAACTTCTGACAAAATTTTCCATAATTCTGAAGCACTATCTCGAATATGACCTTCACTAAGATGAGATTCTTTGGCAACTTCTGAGTATTTGTAACCTTCTAAGGTCCCTTGCAAGATAGTTTTTTGAAGATAGTCTAGATGTTGATCTGTTTTGGCAAAAACCAACTCATCTAAGAGATTTAACACCGTATTAGATAGATTAGCTTGAAACATGGACTATAGATTAGGTAAGTTTTTTACTTATTTTAGCTGATATTTCCGATATTTCAGATCAATTGTTTGGCTGTAAGTTCCGACTTTTCCGACTGACTAAACTCAAGACTGCGATGTATCCTAAGTAATTAAGCAGTTTCAAGGCTTTATTTAGGCAATCTAAAGAAAATGTGTGATAGTACAGATTCTAGTATATCAGCAATAACATTTTTGTACTACTGTTGGCTGATTATTTAAGTTATAGCGGTTCTCGCATCTGCGAGGCACACTTTAACCTTTGTTGATTAAGCTTTTCAGGATTGAGAATGTACCTCTTGTGAACAGGAAACGCTATAGATGTACATTAAATCTATAGAGGAGTAGATTTTGCTGATTTTTCGACCTTATAAAATTTACTAAATAGAGGACAATGAAATGATAAAAATTGCCAAGTTGTCAATTATCCTAAGTCTAATGTTATCTTTAACGTCCTGTGATCAAGCTTTTTACGATAAGCAACAGCAGGAATCAAAAATTGCTCAAATGCGTGATGCGTTAGAGGTTGCTTTAGAGGCTAATTTAAAATATAGAGAAGCCGATGTCAATTGCGGATGGTTCAATAGCAATTTAACATCTAAAATTATTATGATCCCTTTAAACAAAGATGTTATTGATGCTACTGTAGCCTATAAAGTAGCCTTAGAAAATCTTGCGGAGGATGAAAAAAATAAACTTTTGCAAAAGAGTTATCAGCATTTTCTCAGAGGAAATACTGCTACTTTTGTCATAATGATTATTAATAATGATACACTCGAACATGGAAAAAATTTAATTTACTTTAATGATTTTAGAGAAGATGTCATTTTACTTAGTGAAAGTCAAAGAGTTCATAAGCTGAAGAATTATGACACTAATTTATCAACTTTTTTGAGTCCAGGTTTAAACATGGGATATGTTTCTTTTGAAAACTTTAGAAATGATCAAGATAAAGATGGTTTTATGGATACTTACACAATTCGTCTTGATCGTCTTATTTTAACCTGTAGTAACCAACAAAAAAATTACCAAACAATAGCCCTCCGTTTTGATGAATCAGAAGTTCATTTTGTCGATTTAATTGCTCAAGGTATGAGCAAAGAAGATATTAGAAATAAATGGGTTGCTGAACCTTATCAAGATGTTGGCTTAAAAGCTAATGACGTAGCAAATTTATTAGTTTTTGTGATTAAAATCTTATAGATTTTAACTATTGTCGAAGATTACATTATTATAAATATCTGCTATCTCTACCTCAACCCGCAAATATTTTAAAGTTATTATAGGAGGATTTTTATAAGCTTTAAAAAACCCGCAATCGCCTTCTTTTTGAAACTGTTCAATATAACATTTTTCCTGAGAAATTAATAAATATTCCTGAAAAGTTGGAATGGTTCGATAAGCAGTAAATTTATCTTCTTGATCATAATTAAAAGTATCTGTGCGTCTTTCTTGATAAGTCAGAGGTTCAGACATTACCATAATATCAGGATAAGTGGCCATTCGCCGCTCAGGTATCCATAAACGCTGAACAGTGACAAAAACGGCATAACATCGCCGATTCAAGTCTGAAGTGCATCACCTGAAAAGCTTGACAGAGGAAAGCTCATCAGTTAAAGTCGGATATTGCTCAAAACAAACAGACAAACTAATGAACTACTCACATCTTAGCATAGACCAGCGTAATCATCTTTA
>NZ_JADBTZ010000013.1:0-2555 GCF_020245885.1 Microcystis sp. M165S2
ACCCCACGCCGTAAACGGACGTGGATTCTTCTAGCATCACTGCTGAGAATTTCTGGCTCAACGAGTCCACTTGAATTAGATTCCTGGCGAAATCCCACCCAGAGGTGGTTCTCTCCTCAGACTTTCGCGACCTTACAGAAGGCTGTTCTCGTATGCCCTACGATACAGTTCAAAACCTCTAAAATCATTGGTTTCTTTGGTACTTGACGCTTAGAGCTTTTACCTATAGGAGCATTCCCCTATAGAACCCCATAACTCTAGTTTTCAAGGTGCGTTCATCCAGCGATGACTGGGTTTTTTAAGCGGTTGCTTACCCGGCCCCCTATTCTTAATATCATACATCATATAAAGTCGCCCTAAAAGGGCGAGGCTTTAAACCCAATTTTTCGGTAAACCAGGAGACAGCCTTTTCAGTGATCAGTGATCAGATGCGAGTTTTCAGTTCACTAGACATCTCCAAAAATTATAACCCAATCACAGCTTGCTTTTGGTCTATGTACTAGCCAAGTAGTTCGATGGCTGAAATGTATATCTATCGTTGCTAATTCAATTTCACTGAAAAAATATGAGGCAATTAAAATCATTTTTATTTGGGTAGATTCCTTAACTAGAAAGACTTTTAGTCTTGAGATAATATTAGACGAGGTTCACTGATTACTGATTACTATTTACTGCTCACTGAAAAATCGCTCCCCACACCGGTGCTTCCTTCTTCGGGCAAATGTTAAAAAGTATTACGAAAATAGTGAGAAGGTGAACCAGATGCCGCAAAATAGTTGCGTTAGGTCGCTCTAGCTAGGGAAGTCTTGAGACGCTGAGGCGGAAACGAGATAACTTGAGCCTAGTGACCACAACTGCTATAAAATGTCAGATTAAGTTTATTAATCTCACTTAGTTGGGAGGAATCCATCAATGAGTATCGTCACGAAATCGATCGTGAATGCTGATGCTGAAGCTCGTTACCTCAGCCCCGGCGAACTAGACAGAATTAAAGCCTTCGTTACCAGTGGTGCCGCTCGTTTACGCATCGCCGAAACCCTGACCGGCGCTCGCGAAACCATCGTCAAACAAGCTGGCGATCGCTTATTCCAAAAACGTCCTGACATCGTTTCCCCCGGTGGCAACGCTTACGGCGAAGAAATGACCGCTACCTGTCTGCGTGACATGGACTACTACCTACGTTTAATCACCTACGGAGTAGTTGCTGGTGATGTCACCCCGATTGAAGAAATCGGTTTGGTCGGTGTGCGTGAAATGTACAAATCTTTAGGAACCGACATCGGTGCCGTAGCTCAAAGTGTTCGCGCAATGAAAGAAGTTGCTACTGGTCTTATGTCTTCTGACGATGCTTCTGAAGCTTCTTCCTACTTCGATTACGTGATCGGCTCTATGTCGTAGAATAATTCCTTTGTGAATTGTTCTAGACACACCCCTCGTAAACCTCTTAAGATTAAGCAAAACCCAAGGAAGAACCACCATGCAAGACGCAATTACTTCTGTTATCAACTCTGCTGACGTTCAAGGCAAATACCTTGACGCTGCTGCTCTCGGCAAACTGAAAGGCTACTTCGCCACCGGTGAACTGCGCGTGCGCGCCGCTAGTGTCATTAGCGCTAACGCTGCTGGTATCGTTAAAGAAGCTGTGGCTAAGTCCCTGTTATACTCTGACGTAACCCGTCCCGGTGGTAATATGTACACCACCCGTCGTTACGCCGCTTGTATCCGTGACCTCGACTACTATCTCCGTTATGCTACCTACGCTATGTTAGCTGGAGATCCTTCCATCCTCGACGAGCGCGTTCTCAACGGCCTGAAAGAAACCTACAACTCTTTAGGTGTACCCATCTCCTCCACCGTTCAAGCTATCCAAGCGATGAAAGAAGTCACCGCTAGTTTAGTTGGTGCTGATGCGGGTAAAGAAATGGGGATTTACTTCGACTACATTAGCTCTGGCTTAAGCTAGAAGTAACGAACTCGGACAAAATAGGGTTCGGGAAGCCGAGGATGAGTGCTAGGTCTTTAAAGGCTGAATCTGTCCAAGATAGGTTTTGACGAGCTAGTATTGATCCTTGACTCCCGACCTTTGTTATTTTAGGAAAAAGCCTTCGTTAGTTTAAGCGACAAGTTTTTCAGCGATTAGGAGAAATCAATCCATGCGGATGTTCAAAATCACCGCTTGTGTTCCTAGCCAAAGCCGCATTCGGACACAACGGGAATTACAAAATACCTATTTCACCAAACTCGTTCCCTACGATAATTGGTTTCGTGAGCAACAACGCATCATGAAAATGGGCGGCAAAATTGTCAAAGTGCAGTTAGCTACCGGTAAACCCGGGACTAATACAGGTTTACTGTAATTGGCTGCCACTGGAACTTAAAAAAAAGAGGTCTTTCCAGACCTCTTTTTGCTTTAGTGGGACTTAGGCGTTTTCGGTCAGCAAAAAAGGCTCAAACCATTACGGGACAAAGGGTTAACCTCGATTTATGATTTTCCTTGATATATCTGGGTTTCAGCGATTTTGGGCTTGGTCGAAGTAAATCCCAAGCGGGGATTG
>NZ_JADBTZ010000130.1:0-3445 GCF_020245885.1 Microcystis sp. M165S2
TTATTCGCACACTGGAAGTTGGTATATCCATAATGTAGAAATACATTTGTGATTAAACAGGAAGAGCCGTATGAAGGGAGACTTTCACGTACGGTTCCGTGAGAACCTAAGGGTGAAACTCCCTTGGGTGACTCGACTGTAGGTAAGGCGGTCGGACAGAAAAAATCAAGACTCGTAAATTATAAAACGTGCGATACAAAAATTTAAAAACTTATATAAAAGGACAATGAGTCTAACTTCTATTCGACATCTTCTCAACTCGGACAATCTTGATAGAGCAATTGAGAAGGTGACGTTTTTAGTTAGGGTTGCATTGATAATTTGCATTTCACTTTTTATCGTAATATTGGTTTTAACGCCATTCACTGAAGGGAATGCCGATAATAACATTGAGGTCTTCTTTTTCTTTTCAGCCTTTTACTCCGTCATTTGGGTAACAATTCCATCGATATTCTTGTTGGCAGCAATAACACTCGACAATAGATATCGCACAAAGGCAAGGAAACAACTAACTCGAATTGAGGTTAAACTTTTGATTGTAAATATTATTATCATTCTGATTGCAGCAGGAGTTATAGGACTAATCAGATTAAATAATTAATTCAAATTGATTACGCGGAGAAATCCTCTAACGTGAGACATTTTTACTCCGCAGACAATAACGTTGAGTTGTGTTTTCGTTGGACTATTCCGTCATGACCTTGAACTCAACGGCTGACAAAGACTCATTTGACAATTCCGACTTTTAACTAACGACAAAGATTCTTTAATACTTGACGGTCTGACGAAACCGCCCTACCTACAACAAAATGCTTCTGCAATAGCGCGTTGACGTGTAAGCTATAAGTGTTATCTTCGTTCAACGTTTGGTTTCGGGGACAGGACGCGGCTTCGAAAGCGCGCTACTGCAGAAGCACAAACGTTGGGCGCAATTATTACCGTTTACTTAAATAGATTGAGCTAAAAATAATATATTTGAAAACCAAGCAGACCAATTATGAGAAGACTAAAATACTTTGCCCTGACAATTTATTTGTTTGCAGCATGTAACACTCAAGATATCACAATTGAACAACCTGACGTAACAATTGAAGATATTGTACCAAGTAATGATGCTCATTTAATGAGCCTACTTGGGACAGCAACCCAATCTGCAACCAAAAATGGAAGGTCATTAAACACTGACATTGGTGAGATTGATTTAACAAGAGGTGTTAAGGTTACTAACATTAGAGACACAATAACACGTTATTCATTAATTCTAATTAGTCGGGACGCATTGACTTTTGAGAATATAATAATCAAGGAAAATAATGAAGGTATTACGTCCTACATTCTAAAGTATGATGCTAACGCTGATTGGTTGATCAAAAGATCAGGAAAATTTCTGATGAGCAATTTTACTGGCTTTGTAAGTCTTTTAAATATAAAACGTGAGTTGATTTCAAAAGCAAAAGTAGATAATGGTGTTGGTATTACTATTAAACGAGGTAAGACAATTAAAAATGGCAGAGTAAACTGTGATGGAGGCGGATCAGGAGGTTCTGGTGGAGGAGGTGGGGGTGGAAGTGGTGACGGCTCCGGAAACGGGGGTGGAACTGGTGGTGGAGGCTCGGGATCAGGCAGTAGTTCCGGTGGTGGAACCGGTTCTGGTGGATCAAGTGGTGGTGGATCTGGTGGTGGAGGAGGTGGGGGTTCTAGTGGAGGCGGCCAAATTGGAGAGCCATGTACATGGACATTTGTAGGAGGTGTCCTAAATATCGATTGTGGTGATTGGGGAGGTACTGGTGGAACAGTTCCCCCTGAAGTAATAGCACGTGTGGACTGTGATGGTGTTATTGGTCCTGCACCTGTCTATACCTATGACGGAAATGGAGACCCCATTGGGATAGTAAATCCAGACCCAGTTTCGGTACCGGATATTTGGGAAGATAACGTATGCTTACTTTCTAGTTTCACCAGCAACAATTGCGTTAATGGCACTTGGAACAAACTAAAAAGTCAAGACACGGCCTTTGAGCTTTTAAAGAACTTTAATAGTGAGAACCCAACTGCCCAAGTCTGCATGGAGGTTGTTCCATCCTTGCCTAATGAGGCTGGACAAGAACGAAACGGTACAACCAACGGAAACACTAATCCAATTCAAATAAAAATTAGTGCAGCAAGCGCTGCAAGTCGTTCAGAACTTGAAGTTGCGAGGACTATATTTCATGAATTAATCCATGCTGAAATGTGGAGAAAGATTCAGTCGGTTGGGGGTGTAAGTGGTTTAGACCCATCTAATTTCCCTGGTCTCTTCGATTACTACTCGCGATACGTTCCAATTCCTAATGGTAATGGTGGTTATTCCTACCCAAACGGAACACCGCAGCATAATTTAATGGCCAATCATTACGTAGATATGATTACGGATGCTCTAATGGAATTTGACGGAGCAGATAAATCTAATGTCAATCTTCGTCAGCCGTATGAAGCTTTGGCGTGGGGAGGGTTAAAGGAGACAGAAATCTTTATAGGTAAAGCTCAAATTGAAAAAGAATCAATAAAGAGTTTGAGTGAAGGACTAGTAAATAATAGACCAAAATGTCAATAACTAGAAATTTTATAGTAGTTGGCATTGTTATTAGCTTTCTAATTCCATGTTCAGGACAGACGGCCAGTCCGTCAAGTTGGCCAACACCCACGCCAGAATTAATTATGGATGGCTATTATACTAAGCAAAAATTAATGAGCTACTGGGAATGGAAGACAAAAACTCTGCCAGATCTTTATATAGAGTTTAACGATAGCAATGGAATACTAACAAAGCTTAAATGGGAAAAGGATAATTTTCAATATAGATTTAATTTCAAAAATCTTGGAATGGAATTTGTTGTTGACCATCAGCCAAAAAAAAATAGAGCCTCAAATATTAAGTTAGTTGAACAGCAATTTATTGACACACTAAATGTAAAAGATTATAAGTGGCTGCAAGATTTTCTAAAGTCCAATGTTGATGAAAATCGAATAGATAAGAATTGTGAAACAATACAATCTTTGTTCCGAAATATTTTTATTGTTACTTATGATTCAAAAAATGTTACTGGTATAGTTTATAAATCGAATTATTGTACCTGCCCTTGTGACGATGACGAAATTATAAAGTAGTCACCTTAATTACTGAGTAAGTAATAACTGCGCCCAACAAAATGTCCTATGTATATAGGCTAGCAGCCAGAGGAGAAATAGAAATTACTTTTGAAAGCAAGAGGGTTTTATAGCCCCCTGCCTTCGCAAGTTATTCTGTTGGTTATTCAAAATTAGGTTTACGTTTCCATATCTGCAAGTTTTTTTCATTATCCATTACCAGCATCCTATGAGTAGATCCTGACGATACTGTCAGCACTACAAGCTTCTTTGATTAAACTGATAATTTTAAAAACAACCCGCTACATGCTTTGCTGAA
>NZ_JADBTZ010000131.1:0-7951 GCF_020245885.1 Microcystis sp. M165S2
CATGACCGAGATATTAACGCTAGTAAAAACATTTTGGCCGCAGGACTTGCGGTGTCAGTCTGTAGAGCGACCATAAGACCAGAACAGAGTAAATCTGTTAAGGCCGGTGCGGAACCCCGCAAGGGAAAGAAGCAGAAACCCAAATCGTGAGGTTTGGGAATCACCGTCCGTTTACGGCGGTGAGGATGTCAACCATTTGTTAATGATCGCTAATGATTAGACAAACTAGGTTTTCAGCAAGCGGTTTCGAGACAGCGAACCCGTGATTTTCCCGGTTGATCGTTGATCGAGCCTCCACGGGCCTTTTTTTGGAGTTGATCGAACCATGTTGCAAGGATGGATTCAAATCGCGCTCACGATCCTGATAATCGTGGCAATCACCCCCTTTTTCGGGCGGTATATGGCTAGGGTGTTCATGGAACGGAGAACCTTACTCGACCCACTGTGCGATCGAACCGAGAGTCTTCTTTACACCTTCGTCGGGGTGAAAGGGAAAGAGAATATGACCGGCTGGCAGTACGTCCGCGCCGTTCTCTACAGTAATGCGGTGATGGCAATTCTGGTTTTTTCCCTGATTGCCGGCCAAGGATTCCTTCCCCTCAACCCGACCGGAATCCCCGCCCCCACTTGGGACACCACGCTACATACTGCCATCTCCTTTATCACCAACAGCGACCAACAGCATTATTCCGGAGAAACCACCCTCAGCTACGGGAGTCAGATCTGGGGTCTCGGCTACCAGATGTTCACCTCGGCCGGAACCGGTCTAGCGGTGGGGATTGCCTTTATTCGGGGACTGACGGGGCGACCGTTGGGCAATTTCTACGTGGATCTGATCCGAGCGATCACTCGTATCCTCTTACCGATCTCGATCGTGGGGGCAATTGCCCTGATCATCGCCGGAGTCCCGGAAACCCTCGCGGGCCCGGCGATCTTGCCGACGCTAGAAAACCCCAACCTGAGTCAGGCGATCGCCCGCGGTCCGGTGGCCCACTTCGAGATTATTAAGGAATTGGGAGAAAACGGCGGCGGCTTTTTTGCCAGCAACTCGGCCCACCCCTTTGAAAACCCGAACGGATTCGTCAATCTGGTGCAGTTGGTAGCGATTCTCTCGATTCCCACCTCCCTAATCTATACCTACGGGGTTTTCGCCGATAATCTCAAGCAAGCTCGGTTAATCTATCTAATTCCCCTAGGTATCTTCATCGGCTTTACGATCATCACAGCGATCGGGGAATATAACGGCAACCAGGCGGTTAACTCCCTGCTAGGGGTGGAGCGAGCGGTTAACTTCGAGGGCAAAGAAGTGCGCTTCGGTTGGGCGCAATCGGCCCTGTACGCGGTAACTACCACGGCCACCATGTGCGGTGCGGTGATCGCCATGCACGATTCCTTGATGCCGAACGGCGGCTTCGCCACCCTCTCGAATCTGTTCCTGCAAATAGTCTTCGGCGGCCAGGGAACCGGCACCGCCTACCTGTTTGCCTATCTGATCCTGGCGGTATTCGTCACCGGGCTAATGGTGGGGCGAACCCCCGAATTCCTCGGGCGCAAAATCGAGAAACGGGAAGTGGTGTTAGCGAGTTTTTTAATTCTGCTGGTTCACCCGATCGCCATCCTCATCCCCGGAGCGATCGCCCTTGCCTTTCCCGACTTTCAGGGCATTAGTAACCCCGGCTTTCACGGATTATCTCAAGTTATCTACGAGTACGCTTCCGCCGCCGCCAATAACGGGTCGGGATTCGAGGGACTGGGGGATTCCCAACCCGGGCCGATCGCGATCGCGGCTGGGGCGAAACCGACGATTACCGCTCTCTGGTGGAATCTGAGCGCCTCCTTGAGTTTACTCGCCGGACGGTATATCCCGAGCGCCGCCCTGCTCTTGTTAGCCGATGGGATGTCCCGCAAACAACCAGTTCCCGCCACCACCGGAACCCTCCGCACCGATACCGGACTCTTTACCAGCGTGACGGCGGGGGTGATTTTAATTCTCGGTGCGCTCACTTTCTTGCCGATATTAGCCCTCGGGCCGATCGCGGAAGCCTTTCAAATCACCCGGATGATCGGCTAGGAGTTTAGATAATTTATGAGAATGAACAAAGGAAATTCTAAATCCTCTCGCCCTTTGCGAGTGCCGAGAGGTCGCCGGGACGACCGCCGCCACACCCCCAAGGTAAACCGGACAGGTCTCTATCAACGCGCGATCCAGCAGTCCTTCCTCAAACTCGACCCGCGCATCGCCGTGCGTAACCCGGTCCTGTTCGTGGTCTGGTTAGGAACGATCGTCACGGCCCTGGTCACGATCGACCCGCATCTATTCGGCAGAATCGCCGGGGATAGGGGACAACAACGGCTACTTAACGGCATCATCACCCTCATCCTCTTCTTCACGGTGCTGTTCGCCAACTTCGCCGAGGCGGTCGCCGAGGGACGGGGAAAAGCCCAGGCCGATGCCCTGCGCTCCACCCGCAGCGACACGATGGCCCGGAAAATCCTTGCCGACGGCTCGATCGAGTCGGTCAGTTCCACGGCCTTGGGTCGGGGCGATCGGGTAAAACTGGTGGCCGGGGACGTGATTCCCGCCGACGGGGAAGTGATCGAGGGAATCGGTTCGGTGGATGAATCGGCGATCACCGGAGAATCGGCCCCCGTCCTCAAACAACCCGGAACCGACATCGCCAGTTCCGTCACCGGCGGCACCAGGCTTCTCTCGGACGAGTTGACGGTGCGGATCGCTCAAGATCCCGGCCGGGGTTTTATCGATCGCATGATCTCCCTTGTGGAAGGGGCCGAGCGCACGAAAACCCCCAACGAGATCGCGCTGACGGTACTTCTGGCCGTGTTAACCCAAGTCTTTTTAATTGTCGTCGCCACGATTCCGCCGATCGGGAACTATATCGCCGGTTTCCTGGAAACGAGTCTCGGGCCGGCGGTTGCGGATACCTTTCGGGCCGGTTCCAGTATCGCCATCTTGATCTCCCTCCTCGTCGCCCTCATTCCCACGACGATCGGCGGTTTGTTGAGCGCGATCGGCATCGCCGGCATGGATCGTGTGGCTCAGTTTAACGTCATCGCCACCTCTGGGCGCGCCGTGGAAGCCTGCGGCGACGTCAATACCCTCCTTCTCGACAAAACGGGAACGATTACCCTCGGAAACCGACTGGCTGACGAATTTATCCCCGTGAACGGTCATAACCTCGAGGAATTAGCCCGCATCTGTCTAGCGGCCAGCCTTTTCGACGAAACCCCGGAAGGACGCTCGATCGTTGCCTTAGCCCGGAATTTGGGCGCGAACCTCTCCATCGATGGCCAACCCGGCGAGGGAATCGAATTCTCCGCTCGTACCCGCATGAGCGGCACCGATATGGACGGCGAGGAATACCGTAAGGGAGCCGTAGACGCGATTAAAGGTTTCGTCCGTTCCCGCGGTGGTTCCGTTCCCGAGACCCTCGATCAGGCACAGGAAAGGGTTTCCCGTTTGGGGGGAACTCCCCTCGCCGTCTGTCGGGGTAACGATATCTACGGGGTGATCTATCTCAAGGACATCGTGAAGCCGGGATTAAAAGAGCGTTTCGACCAATTACGGCGCATGGGTGTGAGAACGATCATGCTCACCGGCGACAACCAGATCACGGCGGCGGTGATCGCGGCGGAGGCGGGGGTGGATGATTTTATCGCTGAGGCCACCCCGGAAGATAAGATCGAGGTGATCCGTCGCGAGCAAGCCAAGGGCAAGTTAGTTGCCATGACGGGAGACGGAACCAACGACGCACCCGCACTGGCCCAGGCTAATGTCGGTGTGGCGATGAACTCCGGAACCCAAGCGGCGAAGGAGGCGGCCAATATGGTGGATCTGGATTCTGACCCGACCAAGCTGATCGATTTAGTCACCATCGGCAAACAGTTATTAATTACCCGAGGCGCCCTGACCACGTTTTCGGTAGCTAACGATATCGCTAAGTATTTCGCTATTATCCCGACGATTTTCGCCGCTGCTGGGATCGGTGCTTTAAATATCATGGGTTTGAAAAGCGCTCAATCGGCGATCGTCTCGGCCCTGATCTACAATGCCCTGATTATCCCTGTTTTGATTCCTCTGGCACTTCAAGGCGTTCAATTTCGCCCCCTTACTGCCGACCAACTATTGCGGCGCAATATCCTTATCTACGGGGTGGGAGGCATGATTGCGCCGTTTATTGCTATTAAGATTATTGATGAGATAATTTCAGCGATCGGGTTGAGGTAATGGGAAAATCTGCAATATTTAAGCCTAGTTTATTCGGATTGAAGCACTCGAATCGGGATTTTAACCAAAAAGAAACATGGGGTAAAAATCAATTTAATTCCTCATTTCCAGCTTCTTTGTGCGCTTACTTGGATTGGAAAGGACTGAAAAATGTATATCTGAAACTCGATGAAAATTTAAAAATTCAACCTGCGGAGTTAAGTACACAAGAGTTATACGGTCTAGCTCCCGATTCCGATAATTTATTTTACGCTTTCGAGAGTCAATTTACGCCGTATAATCAATTTGTAATCGGTAGTTTGCCTAGAGTCGATCTAGTAACCCAGAGAATAGATAACGGTAATTGTCTTCGAGGTCTGGAAATTAAATTAACCGCTTTACCAGACAATACAACTTGTGACTTAGAAGATATTCGCTATGGATGTGAAATAGTGGTTAGACCAGATACCATTGTGTATCTCGCCTGTAGTATCATTAATCACATTAGGCAAAATATACAAAAAATGCAGGAGATTATCGGTAGTGATTTCGATTCTATTCAAGACTGGACAGAACCGAGAGAGGTAATGCCTTATTTACTATCAATAGTTGGCGTTATTGACCGACTATCGCTTGATTTATTGCCCTATCAACAACCATTTTTAATACAGCCGATCTGGAAAACGGAAGGCAAATCTTCAAGATTGGCAGAGCAATGTTTAGATGTGTTCGTTTGGAGCGATCTAGCCTTCACTCGGCTATTCGCAGATCTGACTAAATTTGAAGCGAGAATAGAAAAAAGTATTTCCAGACAAATACGTTCTGCGATATGGCTGTTCAAAATGCTTGACGATTTCAGCAAACAGGAGCGCATCAATCATAGAAAAATAATCGATCAACTTTCTTACAATACAAAAAACGATAAAGCGTTTGCATTAAGCGGCAAAATTACCAACCAGTATATGCGTTCAGAAATTTTGCATCGACCCAGAATTAACAAATCAGAAATCAGAGAAATTATTTTAGGAGGTGGACAAAATTTATTGAGTCCTGAAAGGCGATTTGATGCTATTATTTATAATTCACCTGATTTGTTCAATTTAGAGGAGGGAGCAAAATGATCACAATCGATTTATTCGCTGGTTGTGGTGGTTTATCTTTAGGTTTCCAGAAAGCGGGGTTTACTATTGTGGCCGCATTTGATAACTGGATACCTGCTATAGATGTCTATAGAAATAACTTTAGTCATCCGATATTTAATGTCGATTTATCTAGAGAATCTAGCCAAGAAATATTTGCTCAATATAATCCTGAGATTATTGTCGGCAGCCCTCCCTGTCAAGACTTTTCCAGTGCGGGTAAGAGAGACGAGGGTTTAGGACGAGCGAATCTAACGCTCACATTCGCTGAAATTGTCACTAGAGTAAGTCCGCAATGGTTTGTTATGGAAAATGTGGACAGAATTGAGAAAAGTAAAATACTCACTCAAGCAAAACAAATTTTAAAAAAACATGGTTATGGTTTAACTGGAAAAGTGATTAATTCTTGTTACTGCGGAGTTCCTCAAACTAGAAAAAGATATTTTCTGATCGGTAAAATGAACGAAGAAGATGATTTTTTAATCGATGAAATCAATGAAAATCTATCAAGTAAACCTCTGACTGTATTTGACTATATGGGCAAAGAATTAGACATAGAATACTATTATAGACATCCTAGAAGCTATCAAAGAAGGGCGATATTCAGTATTTATGAACCTAGCCCTACTATTCGAGGAGTAAATCGACCAGTTCCCAAAACCTATCGACAACATCCCGGTGATGCTTGTCATCTTAAGGAAAAACTAAGACCGCTAACAACGAGCGAGCGAAGCTATATCCAAACTTTTCCTAAAGACTTTATTTTTACAGGAACAAAATCTAATCTAGAACAAATGATTGGCAATGCGGTTCCTGTTAATCTGGCCAGATATGTAGGCCAATGTATTCTTAACTATGAATTGAAAAAGGGGAACAAGACAACCTATCGACAACTACAGCTATTTTCTTGATTTACTGGCAAAAACAAATCTCCAAAAACCTCTAATTCTTATGAAAGCAGCCCCTATAAAATACCGATTTTTCTGGTATATTTTCTTAAATTTCTGTCTGACAATTCTTTTCTCCTCCATCGTTCAAGCTTCTACGGGAAGCACTATCGATAGGTGGCAAGCTTCCGCGTTAACCCTTTTAGGATTAGTCGCCTTTGCTTTATTTATCTATCTGTTCTTGGTCATCTTTATACCAGAGAGGTTTTAATTATGAGTTTTGCACGCGAGGCCGGTAGAGCCATCCGTTCTACCCTAGTTCTCTGGGTGATCACTGCGCTGATCTATCCTTTCTCGATGATCGCCATCGGTCAAATTCTTTTTCCCTGGCAAGCGAACGGGAGTTTGATCACCAATAATCAAGGTCAAGTGGTGGGTTCGGCTCTAATTGGGCAACCTTTCACCAGCGATCGCTATTTCAATAGTCGTCCGAGTACCACCGCCTACAGTACGGCCGATCCGAAAAACGATCCTAACAAAGTCCTGCAAACCGGAATTTCGGGAGCGAGTAACCTAGCTCCCAGTAACCCCGTGTTGATCGATCGCATTAAAGGAAAACCCGATCCCGATCCGGCAAAAGCTATAGAGGGGGAGATTCCCCGATTAGAGAAAGCGACAATTAAACCCACTGCGGATCTAGTATATACCTCCGGTTCCAGTCTCGATCCTCATATCACCCCAGAGGCTGCCAGAGCGCAGATCGAGCGGGTGGCGCGGGTGCGGGGATTACCGCCAAATCAAGTGGAGATCCTCGTTACCAAAAACACCGATGATCGCTTTCTCGGCATTTTCGGCGAACCGGGGGTTAACCTGCTGAAACTGAATTTGGCTCTAGATGCGATCGCAAATACCCGATAGTACCGGGAAATTCGGTGAGTCGGATAAAGATAGAGACTCTTTTTTGTATCCACAATTGGAACAGATTTTGCTACTGGGGAACCATCTATCAGCTACGATTAACTCCGCACCATACAACTGAGTTTTTTTGTTGGCTTTTGAAACTATTTCAATAACTTGAACCTCCTTCTGAAGTGCGGAATGTAGCCCTCTAAAATACCTCTGAGGGGGTTGCGGGCTTTTTCTTCTAATTTTTTACCTCGCACCCAAAGGACAGTACAAAATCCGAAGATAACTAGCCAAAATAGGGATATTGATTGCCATTCCCAAGATAGGCGATGATACAGGGCAAAAGAGGTAAACCCAAATACAATGGGAAACGAACAAAACCAGGGAAAAGCTAAAACCGACAAGAATCGCACCCATAGCCAATATATTTTTTCTTTAGCTTGATACCAAATCCCCAAACCAAAGCCAATAGCCGCAGCCCCAGCCCCAGCCACAGCCATAGCCATAGCCACAGCCCCAACCCCAGCCCAAAACACAGATCGAAAATATAGAAACACAACCGTCTCCCGATCCAGAGGCACGGCCAGAAAAATAGCCACCACATATATAGCCACAAACGCAACATACACAACCACAGCCACACATATAGCCTTATATAGGGTTTGCTGAATAAAGCTAAAAACCTTACAGGAAAAGGCTTTTAGCTAGATTGAGAGTCGCTCAGGTGCCCCTGAATCTGCTAAAATTACTCAAAACCCTTGCATCTTCTCTCCTTAGTACCAATGTATCGCAAG
>NZ_JADBTZ010000132.1:0-4308 GCF_020245885.1 Microcystis sp. M165S2
A
This sequence comes from Microcystis sp. M165S2, assembly GCF_020245885.1. NCBI lineage: Bacteria > Bacillati > Cyanobacteriota > Cyanophyceae > Chroococcales > Microcystaceae > Microcystis > Microcystis sp. M165S2. The sequence continues at coordinate 2 of NZ_JADBTZ010000132.1, forward strand.
TTTTGGCCGCAGGACTTGCGGTGTCAGTCTGTAGAGCGACCATAAGACCAGAACAGAGTAAATCTGTTAAGGCAGGTGCGAAACCCCGCAAGGGAAAGAAGCAGAAACCTAAATCGTGAGGTTTGGGAATCACCGTCCGTTTTACGGCGGTGAGGATGTCAAAGCTATAGCTCTGTCTATAGTGACAGAAATAAAAACTACACCAGACACAGAGGGTTTTTGTTATATCTAAGGTTGGGGAAAACTATTTAATCTTAAGCAAGCGATCGCTTGATTATCAATTCAATTTGGAACTTATCAGGGATTGGGAAAAAAGACAACCTTACCAATAATTCCTAAGATTCCAGTTGTCATTACTCCAACAATACTTAAGAAGCCAACAGTCATAATATTGAGGCGACTGTTAATATCATTAACTCGCTTATCTAGTCCTTCAACCTTTGCTTTGATTTCTGCTTGACCTATCTCTATCCTTTTGATGTCTTCTTTAAGTCCGATAATCAAATCTTTGAGTTCTTTAATATCCGATTCGGTGAAAGCAGTCATGTTTCTATCTCCCGATTTGCCAATGATACTAATTTAATTTTATAGGAGTGATCGCTTGCTTATTAATTCAATTTAGAGGTGATCAGGGATTGGGAAAAAAGACCACCTTTCCTAAAATTCCTAGCATTCCAGCTACCATGACTCCGACAATACTCAAAAAGCCAATAGTCATAATATTGAGACGGGTACTAATGTCATCTATACGCTTTTCTAATGATCCCATCCGTTCATCAACTCGCTTCTCAAATTCTCCAAATTTGGCTTTGATTTCTGCTTGACCTATCTCTATCCTTTTGATGTCTCGTTGTATTTCTACTTGTCCTATTTGTAATTTTTGAATCTCCTGTTGTAAAACAATCATTAAGTCTTTCAGTTCTTTAATATCCGATTCGGTGAAAGCAGTCATGTTTCTGTCTCCTGATTTGCCAATGATACTAATTTAATTTTATACGAGCGATCGCTTGATTGTCAAGATTAACTATGATTAAGTTAATCTTGGAAACGACAGGATACCTAAGCTATCTTAGCTTAATTTTAATCAGTCAATACTTAAGGCTTCTAGTTGCTCATTGAGCCAATTTGTTGCTGTGGTTTCATCGGTTTCTATCGCTTTCTCTAGTCCTATTTTAGCAATTTCTAGGAGTTGTTTGGATGAGGATTTTGTATTTCTAGTATCTGGCATTTTTTCAGCTATTAAAAGAACGTAGAACGTAGAAACCCAACGTCTGACAATCTTGCCAATTTCTTGATCAATTTGGGAATCGGTTAACTCAACCACTCTCTCACTCCAAAATGAAAGCTGGTATCCCTAGTCTATCAGCTAGTTGGAGCTTAATCGGTTTAGGGCGGAAGGCAAGGGATAGTTAGGGAAAGAAATATAAAGATTTATTAAATTGTAGCTTAGGATACTGTGCGGGCGGGGTAGTGTGTATTGTGGTTGTGTCTCCTAATAAAAGATTATAAAGTTCAAATGAAAATTAAAAATCGTTCTTTCACTGTACTCTTAAGTTTTTCAATTGTTTTATTTTCCATTAACTGCCAGGCAATTGCAGCAACTTTTACTCCTAAAGGTGCTATTCAAGGAAAAGGTATAGATTTTCTTCTTAATGTAGCAGCTAATGTTTTTACAGACATTTTAAAAGGGGCATTAAACTTACCTGGTTTAACTCAAGATACCAGTTTAGCTGAAGCTGATTTTACAGATAGAGGAATAAATACAGCCTATGTACTAATCGCCCTTGCTGATGATGCTCAAGATAAAAAAGCTTTTTTTGGCAGTGGTAAGGGAAGTGTAAATCCTGAGCAAACTGTCTTTGCAAAAAGTACCCAATGGCCAGGAACAACAGCTAAAATAGGAGCATTGATTGACAGGGGACTTTTTTTCTAGACAATTTCTCTTGGCAGTCCTCCTAAAACATCTTTGAATCTTACTTGACAAGATTTTGTGCCTAGTCCATTATCAGAAAATAGAACTACTTCTTCAAGTTTCGGATTTATTTTTGCCAATGGCAATTTTATTTTTGGTGGACAAGAAAAGTCAAGACAAATCCCTATAGACCCTAAAATCGTCCCCGAACCCACTGGGAGCATCTCATTTATGCAAGTGAGTAATTATGCTTGTCGCTAAAACTTGCTTCTGGTAAGGCTTTCAAAATAGCTTGACATAAAACCTGATTTAGGGGTTACAAAGGTGAGATGCTCCCCGTACTCGGTACTCTCGGCGCAGCCTCAACCCTCAAGCGCAAATTGAAGCCATCCAAATCAGCCGAAAAAGAAACCACAAAAGTAGGCTAAATTGCCCAGCAAAAATACGACAAATTACCCCTTCATTCAGTCAGTTGAGGGGGGTATTTTTTGCATAACTCTCTGAATTTCCATGATTTTAAGGAGTATGGTTTATCTTGCGAGCCGAGAGCTGCTACAATCTAAGATGACTGGTTATAGATGCTTTCAAGATGACTAAAACAGCAGAAACCCTCAAAATAGAACTTGCTCAACTTCCTGTGCAAGATCGCGCTGAACTCGCTTACTTTCTCATCCATTCTTTAGATGAAGGTGTAGATGACAATGTTTTAGATGCTTGGGATAGAGAATTAACTGAAAGATTAGCCGAAATTTATGCTGGAACAGCCAATGGTGAACCATCAGAAAAAGTATTATTGGAATTACGAGAGAAATATTCGTGAAACCGGTTATTATTCACAGTGAAGCAACAGGAGAACTTGACAATGCTATTCAATATTATGAGAAGCAAAAGATAGGATTAGGGCTAGATTTGCTATCTGAAATTGAACAAGTTCTCGAAAAAATTAAAATTAACCCTAATCTGGGAACAGACCATACTATCGAAGGGGTAAGCCGTTATGTCATTCGCCGTTTTCCTTACATCATTTTTTATGTAGAATTTGAAGCATTTATCTGGCTGGTTGCGATCGCACATGGAAAACGTAAACCTGATTACTGGAAAAAGCGAAATTTAGAATAATGGAGATACTCAAACGTAAACTAAAACCATCCAAATCCACCGAAAAGGAACCCACAAAAGTAGGCTAAATTGCCTCTAAAAATACCATAAATGCCCCTTCATGTTATCTTGAGTGGGCTTATTTTAGGGAATTTATTTTTACAATCCAAATCAATCATTTTCATTCTATAATGTTACCAGTGTAAAATAAATAAGAGGGGTTATTCATAATGAGTACACATCCGGATAACTTTGACAACCTTCTCTTCTGGAATAACCTGATAAACCAAACGATGCTGAATATTAATACGTCGGGAATAATAGCTCGCTAAATCGCCACTGAGTTTCTCATAAACAGGATAAGATTGATAGGGATTTGACTTAAGAATATTTAATAACTCGTTAGCTTGTTTTGCCCACCCAGTACGAGCCAGCTTTTCAGCATCTTTTTTCGCTTGTTTGGTAAAAACCAACTGCCAATTATCCATTTAAAATTGCTCTGATACCCGCCTCATCCACACAATCTTCAATAGAAGTGTTGCCACCTTCAATAATTGAATCTACCATACCAGGAATAGAATACAAATAAAGCGTTTCTTGAATAGAGTTCCAATCTTCCTCAGCGATTAAAATAGCATTTTTTTTCGTACCAGATAACAAAATCGGTTGATGATTATCATTGGTATCATTCACTAATTCATCAATTTGTTCTTTGGCTTCAGTAACAGTAACAATTTTCATGTAACTATCCCTTAAATTAACAACAAGAGCGCAACCAATCTTAACACAAGTCAAGTATTATTCAGCATAATAGCACCTTTTCTAAATATTTGTCAAATTTCTTTTTACTTATTCTCGTTGCCAATTCTTGATAAGTTGCCTTGCTCTGGAGCATGGTACATTGACTGATTGATTACTATTCTGGGTGTTCCTAGGGGATTGAGTAAAGCACTAAGTAGGTAGGTGTTAAAATTTGTCAGAGCCGCCTTATTAAGGGGAGCAGGGGGGATCAAAGACAAAATCTATCTTCAATTAATTCTCGATAAACTGCTTAGGGAATAAAAACTATTTCGTAAAGTTGTTGTAGTAGATAAAGTTGATTAATAGCTGCAAGATTGTTGATAGGCGATGTATCACTGACAATAATCACAATCTTCCCATCTCCCGCAAGTTCTTAATATCCTGTTCAAAATCTTCGACATCGTAGTGTACTGGAATTTGACGACTTGCCAGTAGGTGTTGAAAAGCAATACGATTCATTCCGGCAAATCGACTCGCTTGAGCAAGGGTGAGCTTC
>NZ_JADBTZ010000133.1:0-3080 GCF_020245885.1 Microcystis sp. M165S2
CAATTGTCTATCTTTTGGTATTAACCTATTTGTGCCTTAAGTGTCTCCCTGTATAGATTTCAGCTACTTTTAGGCGTAGGCACTCTCATCGAATTTTATTTTAAGTTAATTATTTGCATAACAATTACCGAAGAGCCGCTTAAAGCCGTCCTAAAAGGACGGGGTTTTAACCCAAATTTTCGATAATCAATCGCTGCACTGTAATCATCGTCAAGCTGATTATTTTTTCCCTTGCAGTAGGCCAAAACGAATTAAACCCGACTCGTAACCGCGCCGCATTAACCCTAAAGATAAAGCTCCTTGGATAGTAGTGTAACCGCTTGCTAACAAACCAGCGATCGCATCTGGGGTTAGGGCCGAGTCAATCACCACATCCCAAAAAGCGGCCACCGATAGAGACCAATCATCGGTTTTTAGGTCTTGAAAGCCAACTTCACGGGCAATATCGGCGTATTCTGGCAAAGAAATCACATAGGGGAGACAATAAACCCGATAAATCTCGTTTAATAGTTTAATCTCCCCTTCGGTTAAATTACCGGCCAGGGAAGTGGTGGGACGATGACACCAAGTGGCCATCAAAAAAGTCCCCCCGGGCTGCAAAACCCGATAACATTCCCGCAGAAATTGCCTTTTATCGGGCATATGTTCGCCACTTTCCAATGACCAGACCAGATCAAAATTATTCTCAGGAAAGGGGGTTTTTAGGGCATCAGCCACACAAAAACTCACTTGTTCTTTTAAATTGAACTCTTGCGCTCTTTGGCTGGCTCTAGCGGCTTGTACCGGGGAAAGGGTAATCCCCACCCCTTGGCTGTGAAATTTTTCGGCCAGATAAAGGCTACTGCCACCAATACCACAACCCACATCGAGAATCTGATTAGCGCCGGTGACATTTCCCCAAGTTAATAATTCTTCTATTAAATCAATTTGTGCCTGACGGCGATCGAGTTTAATCTTGCCGCCGCGACCGTAGTAACCATGGTGCATATGTTCGCCCCAAATCCTTTCCCATAGTCCACTAGAGGAGTCATAAAAATCAGCAATTCGTTGATAAAGTTCCATGGTGATTTCCTAAGTGAGTGGATGGAATTAAATATAAGATGAATGGGTAATGTTCTAGACCTGTGGATCGTATTTCTGCGGGGTAGTCAGTCTATTCATTGTGACTTGTTTTATCCACAGATTCAGAACACTACCGACAAATTAAATCTTTTCTGGCAAGAGACTTAATTGATTAGTTCGCTCTAGATCAAAAATAATTGACAAAAGCGGTTCTTTGGTAGGTTTGGGAGTGCTATCTAGAAGTAAGGCAGCACTGGAGCAACAAGTTCCAAAATTAATTTCGAGTTTCATGACTTTTCTTCTCTTTTGTCTGAAAATAAAAATTAGATAAATTCTCTGAGGATAGTTTTCATCGGTAAAAAGAGTGAAAGCGGTTGATCTTGAAAAGGAATAAATTCGTATTTTAAATAAAATTCTTTGGCTCTTAAATCTATAGCATCAACTCTAACTGCAAAAATGCCAATTTCCTGAGAAGCTTTGACGGCTCTAAAAAGTGCATCTACGAGTAATTCTCCTCCTAATCCTTGTCCTCTGACTGAGTTATCCACAGCTAACTTGCCAATTAGTAGGGCTGGAATTGGATAGGTGGGCATTCCTTTTTGATAAGATTTTGGGAGAGAGTCAAACTCAATAACACTAGCACTGACTGTGTAATAACCCTCAATTTTCAAAGGCTCAGATTGGGAAATGGCAATAAAGGTTTTAGCAATTCCTTTTTCATTATTTTGCCGAGCGTATTTTTTGAGATAATCATTTAAGACGGGATAACCACAGTCAAAATACTCTCGTTGATACTTTTGATGAATAGGGACAAAATTCCATCTTTTTTCCGCCTCATTGTCCATATTTATCTCGATATTTTTTAATGGCTGTTTTGAGGTTTCCTTGAAGTTCCGGGGGATTTTCCATAATGGGCATAAATAAGTCTCGATCTCGATCTGAAAGAATCAATCTTTCCTGAGTGTCTATGTCTTGTTTGGCAATAGGTAACAGGTGAAGAAGAGTATAAGCACTTAAGGAAATTCCTCTGAGGGAGGCGGCTTTTTCGAGAAGTTCTTTTTGTTCTTGAGTCACTCTCAAGTCTATACGGCTATCTTTAACCTTTGAGGTTTCTGACATAAGGGGTTTCTCCAGTATTGAGTTCCGATGTTTCTAGTTTAACAGATTTAGGCGGACAAAGTACACAGAAAAGAAGAGGAGGAAATCATTAGTCTTTAGAGAGAGTTGACAGAAAGGTAGCCAGTGGCATAATATTCCCGAAGATGTGGTTCGTCGTCGTTATGAGCGGGGACGTATTAACGTGACCCAGTTGTATTTATCCTTGTGCGATACTTGGATTATCTATCTAGAACTCAAATGACTGAATCCACTTTAACAGAACTGCATCAGAAAATCGATGCTGGTGTGAGAATAGCGATCTAGGAGAGTCTATCAGCATTTTAAAAGATGGCTAAATTGTCACCTTAACGGCTGGGCAAATTCCCCCCAAATCACCATAATAAATGCTTTCAGTATCAAGATTTGGTAGTATTAAATAGGTAGGAAAATTTTATGGCTAGAATTAAGCGTAGGCAATTACTATCCCTGACTGGTTCTTTATTAGCCACTTTAGGATTGAGCCAGTTGGAATTGAAACAGCGAGCCATTTTTTATCGTAGCGTACTGGCAGAGAATACACCTCGTAAACGGGCATTATTAGTGGGTGTTAATAATTACCCCGATACTAGATGGATACCCCTTGAAGGCGCAGTCAATGATGTCAAACTACAACAGGAATTACTCATTCACCGTTTTGGATTTCAGTCCGATCAAATTTTGCTTTTAACTGATCATGAAGCAACTCGTGAGAATATCCTACAAGCGTTTGAGGAACATTTAATGGCTCTTCGTTACTCTTTATGCTAAATCAACAGACAAGATGCCAAGATAACATACTTCTAACCCAAAAATTCCGAAAGTTTCTAAAGCCATAGCCTCTTCGTTTTATTAGTTTAAGTTTATTGTTGATTCCCTCGACC
>NZ_JADBTZ010000134.1:0-10191 GCF_020245885.1 Microcystis sp. M165S2
AATGGGACTGTCCAAGCTGTGGGACACACCATGACCGAGATATTAACGCTAGTAAAAATATTTTGGCCGCAGGACTTGCGGTGTCAGTCTGTAGAGCGACCATAAGACCAGAACAGAGTAAATCTGTTAAGGCAGGTGCGAAAAATCCTTCGGGAAAGAAGCAGAAACCCAAATCGTGAGGTTTGGGAATCACCGTCCGTTTACGGCGGTGAGGATGTCAAAATAACCAGTTCTATCGGACAAATACCATGATTAATCACGATCCTTTCGGCGATCGCAAATTAGAGCGCCTGCAATTAATGTTATATCTAATCCCCTTTCTAGGAGTGATTCCCTCCGCTTGGACATGGTATCGAGGAGAAGGAAAGGGAAAAGAACAGCAAATTAGTCGCTTATCCTTGAATTTAACGCTAGGATGGCTACTTTTTTACGCTTTCCTCTGGACTGGGGCTACTTTCAGCGACCAAACCTTGAGTTTTCGCCTTTTATACTGGAACGGTTTATTAACTTCTGCTTATATTCTCCTCTGCCTAGGAATTATCGTCAAAGTTTGGCGGCAAAAATAAATAGCTAGGCAGTCAACTTGATCCTTTTGGCCAAGTCAAGGCCAAATCCCCTGAATAGGAATCTAGCCAACTTGCTCAAATCTATGCTAGTCTGTTGACACTTAATAATATCTCCATAAACAAGCACTAGATGAATTTCAGTTTAATCAAAGTTCCCTTTGTCGATTTGACTTGGCAAAACCAGCCCCTACAAGCAAAAATTACCGAGGCAATCCAAACAGTTATCGACCGGGGAGATTTTGTTTTAGGCCAAGCTTTAGCCGAATTTGAAACCGCCTTTGCCCAAGCTTGCGGAGTCGAGTATGCTGTGGGAGTAGCTTCTGGCACTGCTGCTCTTACCCTGGCTTTACAAGCTTACGGCATCGGTGCTGGGGATGAAGTGCTAGTCCCCGCTAATACCTTTGTCGCTACCCTCATGGGTGTTGTGCAAGCGGGGGCCAAACCGATTTTAGTTGATTGTCACCTCGATACGGCCCTAATTGACCTCGCGGCGGCTGCTCAAAGAATTACCCCCAACACCCGCGCCATTCTCCCCGTACACCTGTACGGACAGATGGTATCACCCCAACAATTACAGAATTTTGCCCGCAGCTATAATCTGATTATCTTTGAAGATGCGGCCCAGGCCCATTTAGCCAGTAGAGAAGGTTATCGCGCCGGCAGTGTCGGTGTAGCGGCCGGGTTTAGTTTTTATCCCAGTAAAAATTTGGGTGCTTTTGGCAATGGCGGAATGTTAGTGAGCAATGATCCCGAAATTAGCCAAAAAGCCCGCAGTTTAAGAAATTATGGCGCACCGAGCAAGTATTTCCACACCGATATCGGCACTAATAGCCGTTTGGATAGCATACAAGCCGCCATTTTAAACATTAAATTACCCCATCTGGAAAGCTGGAATCGCTCCCGTCATCGAGCGGCAAGACAATACGACAGGCTTTTGGCTCCTTTAGCCGATAAAGGCATTTTACCCGTACGAGACGAAACCGAGACTGGTCATGTCTATCATCTCTACGTTATTCGCATTCTCCCCCATTGTCCCGTTGATCGCCAACAACTACAAGAAAAATTAACTGCCGTCGGTATTCAAACCGGCATTCATTATCCGATTCCTTGTCATCTGCAACCGGCCTATCGCTACCTGGGTTATCAACAGGGAGACTTTCCTAATGCAGAGACTCTCTGTGAAGAAATTGTCTCTCTCCCCATGTACCCCGGCATCAGCGAGGAGCAGATTGACATCGTTGTTGAACAGATCACTGCGATCATCGGGTAACATAAATTCAGAATTTGTCACTAAATCGCTCCGTCCTATGGGTGTTAGTCCTTCCTTGTCCCCCGTCTCCCACAAAAATCGGCAATCTTGGCTGATTATCGGTTTCTTGGCGGTTATCTATGGTCCGGTGATCTTTCACTGGTACGATGGTTGGCTGAATAAATCGATCAGCATCGAACACGAATACTTTAGCCACGGCTTGATTGGCCTTCCCTACGCCGCCTATATTGTCTGGCAGAATCGCAAAAAATGGCAACGCCTCGAAGATCGCTCCCACCCCCTCGGAGCGTTTTTGTTAACCCTAGGAGCGATTTTTTATCTCCTCGGTTCCTCTCTTTGGGTTAGTATGTCTTTTCCGATTATTTTAGCGGGAATCTGTCTCTGGTTAAAAGGAACAGAAGGTTTTAAATTACAGGGATTTCCCCTACTTTTAACAGCCTTAGCGACTCCTAATCCTATCCCCTACCTGATTGCTCCCTATACCCTACCCCTACAGGTTTTTATTGCCGCTTGCGCTGGTTTTATTCTCCAGCAAGCAGGCTTAGATGTCTCCGTTGACGGTATCTATGTAGCGGTAGAAGGTAGGATAGTGGAAGTCGCTCCCTACTGTGCGGGGCTGAAAATGTTATTTACCAGTCTTTACGTCACGCTGCTGCTGCTCCATTGGACTGATACTATCGAAAACGGTCGTAAAACCCGCTTTATGCTCCTCAGTGCCTTTGGAATTAGTGTCGGGGCTAATATTATTCGTAACGCGCTTTTAGCTTGGTTTCACGGCACAGGACAGGACGAAAACTTCAAATTACTCCACGATAGCTGGGGGGGTGATTTATACTCGGTCTTTATGTTATTACTGATCCTTTTGGTCTTCCAAATCATGCAGTATCGCGAGGCGGTTAAGAAAAAGTCCCTAGCTCAAGAGGAAGTTAACCAGGATGATTAGTCAAAAAATTCCAGCCGAGGTAACTTTAGTGTTAGATAAACTCAAAAAAAAGCTCCCGGGTAATTATTTACTGCTGTTGTGCCTGCTGCTGCTATTGATTTTAGGGGGTATCCTGCCCAATTTAATTTCTGGCCAGTGGTCTTGGGTGGATCAACCGAGAATCAGTAATATGCAGAAAATGCTGGCCCTACAAGAATCGGGAATCAAGTTCTCTGACCTGAAAACCATCGACCAGCAGCAAGGAAAAATCGGTGAGGGAAAATGGTCGGTACAAGTGGTGGAAAGTCCTGAAGGCAAGAGGATCACCGTGCTTTTAAAGCCACAGATATACTATAAAAATCAACCAGGATTAGAATGGTCAGATATCACTTCGATTAGTCGTTGGAATCAGGAGGAAACAACCGAGCTATCAATTCCCACCCGGTCGGGAGGAAAGGCCACGGCTAGATTCTATCGTGCCTGGACACAAAACACCTTTGCCGTGGTGCAATGGTATGCTTGGCTAGGTGGTGGTCATTACGATCCCTCGGTGTGGTATTGGCTTGACCAATGGGCGCAATTAAAAGGACAGAGAGTACCCTGGATAGCCGTTTCCTTGGTGATTCCCTTAGAACCGACCAAAGAACTGCAAACTCTCACTCCCTTTGCTCTCAATCTCGCCAAGGAAGTTCAAAGTAACTTAGAACAAAATGTCTTAAGTCAATTAACTTCTCTGCCTGAGACCAAAAAAGAAAAGTAGTTTTTCTGCTCCCAACTATCTGTTTAAAAAAAACTAGCTCAAGGCACTTTTCTAGTCCTTAATAGCTTCTTTGTTCCTCTCCCACTAGATAACTCTCAGAAAATAAATTGATATATCTGTATGATTCCAGCAATGCTCAACAAGTTTTTGCCAGTTAGTTTATTCAGAACCGGGGCTATAGCCTTATCAGGGTTGAGTCTGACAGGGTTCTTATGGGTAATTCACTCCGAGAGACTCAAGGCCCAGGGTCCTTTGTCCATACCCCAGACTCAACCCGGAGCCGGGTTGGAATTTTTGCCCCCCCAACCCCCTAATCCCACCTTTCCCGAAAACACGATTCCCCCTACCGGCTACAGTCCACCGGTTTACTCTCCCAATAATCGCCAATCCCGACAAATTCAGACCTATCGACTCGATATCGGCGATCAAATTAGTGTCTCGGTTCCCGATTTTCCCGAATTTAATTCCACGGGGCCGGTGGATCCCGATGGTAATTTTCTGGTGCCGATTTTAGGGCGTATTCCTGTGCGGGGCTTGACTTTAGACGAAGTACAAACTAAAATCCGCCTCGAATTGGGGCGAAAATACTTGCGGGAGGAACCGGAAGTGATTGCTGTTTTAACCACTGCCCGTCCCGTCCAGTTAACCATTCTGGGAGAGGTACAGCGACCGGGGTTTTATAGTATCGCTCCTAATACTCCCCTAGCGCAGGTACTTTTGGCGGCGGGGGGTGGCACTCCCAGAGCCGATCTGCGTTCGATCGTTGTCCGTCGGGTTTTAGTCGATGGTACAGTATTAGAGGAGAAACTTGACCTTTATACTCCCTTAATTAAAGGGGAACGCTTGCCAGATATGCGTCTGCAAGGGGGCGATGCCGTGATTGTTTCCAAGCTAGAAGTAGGCCAAGAAACGGGATATAATCGCACACTGGTGGCTAGAACCACCCTCGCCCAGCAGAATATCACCATCAGGGTTTTAGCTCCCTCACTTCCTTCGGGAATTTCCCTGAGAAATGTTTCGATTCCCAGTGGCAGTACCTTCCTCGATGTGGTGGCTAGTTTACCAGTTTCCGATCGCCTGCGGATTAATGTCAATGAAGTGTCCCTGCTCCGTTTTGACAGTGCCAAAGGGGGAATTGTTAGTCAAACTTTGAGTCCGATAGCGGCAGTTAGGGGAGATATATCCCAAAATGTTCCCCTAGAAGATCAAGACGTAATTATTGTCACCCGCACCCTATTAGGGGAAATTTTCGCCGCTTTTAATATTATTACCCAACCCATTCGGGATATTTCCAGTTTTACCAATACAATTCTCGACTTTGGCAATCAATTCAATAACTTCCAATAATTGAGGGGCAACTTGCTCCCTTCACTCCTTAACACAACTTCATCAGCTAGGATTTCAAGGGCGAGAATCACTCTTGACCGCTAAAATGTAAAGAATCTGGGAATATATTAAAAAGCTATGGCTCTACCAATTGTTAAACGATTTCTCATCTCGCTAGATCAGAACAAATTTGTGGGAATATTCGTCTTCCTCGTCTGTTTAGGCGGTTCTGTGATCTTTGCTCTCCTACCCGATCCTGAGAAACCCCCCACCTTTTATCGGGCGGTGGGACAATTGGCCTACCGGGTGCCGCCGCCAGCTTTTACCAGTACAGGAACCCAACTGCAAGAACAAGGGCGGGCTATTGACCGCGATTTACTGCTATCTCCCCGGGTATTGCTCAATGCCGCCAAAAAATTGCAATTTAATCAGGAACAGATCGTTAAAATTCGCGATCGAGATTTGAAAATCACCTTCCCCGGTGAAGCGGAGGGACAAAAAAATAATAGCAATCGGTCTACAGGAACCGACCAACCCCAAGAGATACTTTTAGAGTTAACGGCCGACTCCCAGGCCAAGGCGGAGTTAATTCTCGAAACCTTGATGAAGGAAATGGTGGAATACAGTCGCTGGCTGAATACTTCCCAGTTACGGGCCCGCATAGAAGCTCTCAGTGTCCGACTTAACGAAGTCCAAAAAGATTTAACCAGAGCCGAAGAAAAGTTTTATCGCTACATTAGTACCCAGGGTTCAGATTTATTGGCGATTCAAGATGGGAGTTTATTCACCGCGATCACCAGTAGTCAACAGCAACAGCGAGAAATTCGCCTAGAACTGCAAGGTATTCAAGGACAGATTAATAGTCTGAGTAAACAACTCGATTTAACCCCCGATCAAGCTTACACCTCCTCGGCCCTTAGTGCCGACCCGATTATTGCCAGTATCCGAGCGCAGATATTGGACACGGAAACCCAATTGGAGCGACTACAGAAGGATTTACGCCCCGAACATCCCACCGTAGTTAAATTACGCAAACAACAGCAAGTTAACGAATCTCTCTTACAAAAAAGAGCCGTCGAGGTGATCGGAAAAGATGGTGTCCTTACCGATCTTCCCAGCAGTCGCATCCGTCAGCAAAGTAATCTCGATGCCACCCGTCAACAACTAGCGGCTCAATTAGTCACCCTGCAAACCCAGCGCGAGGGTTTAATGAAACAATTAGAATCCTTAGTGACTCAGGAACAGCAATTACGCTCCCAATACGAGAAATTCCCCGATAAACAGCTACAGCAAGCTCGTTTAACCCAAGCCGTCGCCTTTCAACGGGGTATCTACGAGAATATTCTCAATGCTCTGGTGGATGCTCAGGCTGCAGAAGCGGAAACCGTGGGTAGTCTCACCGTCGCCCAACCGCCAGTTGCTCAAGCGATCGAACAGGTGTTTAACCGCAAGAATCGTACCTTGATTCTCTTGGTGGGTGCTGGTTTGGGAACTTTAGCCGGATTGGGTACGATTCTCCTGTTAGCAGTGATCGATGATCGCCTGCACAGTCCCCAAGAATTGCGGGAAGCTTTGGTTAGTCGGGATATACTACTCTTGGGACAATTGCCCATTGTCCGGAATTTAGAGGGCGAGGAAATCGATCCGATTCTCGCCGATGCTAATGCCAATTATCTCCCCTACTACGAACGTTTACGCAGTACCCTGCGACTTGTTGGCGGCGGCGAAACGGTGAAAGTGGTTGTTGTCACCAGCATTACTGGCGGAGAGGGGAAAACCGCCACTGCCTATAATCTGGCCATCGCTGCGGCTTTAGCGGGCCGACGGACTCTGTTAGTCGAAGGAGATCTGAGAAGTCTTTCTAAAGCCGAAGAAATCGGAGTCACTCCCGATCCCAATTCTTTCCGAGAACCCCTACTTTACTACGGGGCAAAAAGTAAATCGATCCGGCTGGCCCCAAATATAGAAAACCTTTCCATTTTGCCTAGTCCCGGTCCGCAAAAACAAGCGGCAGCTATCATTGAATCGAGCGAATTACAATTAATTCTCAAAGATTCTCGCGGCCGTTTCGATCTGGTGATTGTGGATACTCCTTCTCTGTCTAGCTGTAATGATGCGCTGCTCTTAGAAGAACTAGCGGACGGGATTATTCTGGTAACGCGCCAGGCGATAACTCGTTCTAGTCTCTTGAGTGAAGCAACTGACCAGTTAACAGAAGCGGAAGTGAAAATTTTAGGGGCGGTGATTAACTACGTCGATATTACGCCGACTCTCAACACCGCCGAACCAGAACTGCCGCCTTTGATAGTTCCCCCACCACAGGAAAAAACAGAGACAGAGGAAGTGAAAGTGGAGGTGTAAATGCGGTTACTTATGACAAAATCTTCTGGCTCGATCGAATTGTGGTTCTTGCCAAGAAAAAGCAAAATGACTGATACTATCTATGCTGGGAAAAGCTAGGCGAATCGCTTCCATTTGCACTTCTAAGGAGGGACGATTGTTATAGGGTTGTCCCCATAAACCCGCTAAAGCTGGGATAACAGCAGTTTGATTTCCCCTGCTTGCCACTACTCTTTTGATCTGATTAACCACACAGGTAGTATCGTTACAATTAGCGTAGGACATGGGATGCCATTCTAGGGAAGGGGGAAAACTATCCCAAGCTTGTAACCGGGAATCAAAACCTTGATTACCCACAAGACGATTCCCATCGGGAAAAAACACTGCCCCGGCGGGAATTCCCTGACGTTCCACTAGGGCGGAAAAATAACTAATATAATCAATTACACCCTGGGCAGCATGGGCAACCGCTAGGAACCAAAGTTCTAATTTGAGGCGATCAAAACGACTTTTAACTGATTGTTTCATCTCCTCTTCTAAGGGGATTCTACCCTGCCAAAGAGGGGCGGTTTCTTGGGGATAAAGGCGATCGGCTTCGACGATATCATGGGGGGAAATTTTGCCGCGAGTCAGATAGCGATCGATTAAAAATTTGCCCTTATTATTCAATCCTCGATTAATTAAAGCTTGTCGGGATGCCGGACTAAAAATCCATAAATCTTGGACATTATCAGCCACGGAATCGACTCCTGTTCCTCTGGGATAGCGAATATAATCAAATAAAACTCCATCGGGACGACGTTGTAAAATGGCTTCTAGGAGAATTAAATAATCCTGTCGCGCTTGATTACTGTAGGGATCGACAAAAGTTTGGGATCGATCATCGACAAAAGAGGTGCTATCCTGTCCTTTACCATTGCGTGCTAACACCTCCTGTCGCTCGGGTTTTAAGCTATAAGCATAGCCAAAATTGAGGCTAAATAACCAAGCATAAACCTTTAAACCGCGTTTATGTCCCTGTTCGATCGCCTGTGCTAATAAATCCACATTTCCCGCACCCGGATTTTTAATGACGCTATCCCAAACGGTGGGATTATTGTTAGGAGGTAATAAGACTTGACCATCGGCAAAAACTTCCAGATAAACTGTATTATAACCTTTGGCCACGATGCGATCGAGGATACTTTCTATCGATCCGGGACGGGTATCACAGGAGTAGAGACGTAACCAGATCGCCTGTTCCTGTAACCAGTGTCGGGAACGACAAAAGCGCAATTGTTCAGCATATTTCTGCAATAAAATGTTATATTCTTGGGGGGAAGTTTGACGCAGATTTTCTTGTTGTTTGATTTCCGATTCGGACAGTTGACAGTTATTATTGACCGCGAGGCTAGGGTTAATCCCTAGAGGACTACTCCAGAGGATTATAGCGAGGAAACAGGATAGCGATCGCAGATAATTGACTTTCTTTAACATAGTTGTTCACGGCAAAAGTAGCAAAGGAAAAATTTTCTTAGTTTGCTATTTTTTTAGAGCAGTTATCTTAATGGTGAGGTATAAGGTTTTCGGGTTGGGGATAGGAGAGACAGGAGACGATTCCCAGTCAGATTATACTTCACCTTTATCGAAAATTTGGGTTGAAAACCCCGGCAAAATTTTGCCACCAACCAACCCAATCAACCGATCAGATGTTTCGATTCAACTAATTTCTAAGCGCCAGTAGAGAGTTTCTTCAGGCGAGAAGCTAACCCCGTCAAATCTCCTTCCTTTGCAAGGGAAGATAGGAAGATGGAAAATTAGTTAACCTTTTGGCAATTGCTAGATGACTAAAAATAAAAAAGTGCTGATTTTAGGGGGAACGGGGGAAGCGGCGGCATTAGCGGCTAAAATTGCGGCAATTCCGGGTATAGATGCCATCGCTTCTTTGGCCGGTCGCACGAGAGAACCGATTACTCTCACAACTCCTTCTCGCAGGGGGGGGTTTGGTGGTGCCACTGGGTTAGCCAATTATCTGCGTCAAGAACGCATTGATTGTTTAATTGATGCCACCCATCCCTTTGCCGCACAAATTTCCTTTAATGCCGCTCAAGCCGCCTCGGATTGTGGTATTCCTCGATTAATCTTAAGTCGTCCAGCTTGGGAAAAAGTATCTGGAGATAATTGGATTGAAGTAGAAAACAATCAAGCAGCGGCGAATATTTTACCAGGGTTAGCGCTGCGGATATTTCTCACTATTGGTCGGCAAGAACTGGCAAGTTATGCACATTTAAACAATATCTGGTTTTTGATGCGGATGATCGACCCACCGGCAGCGGATGCCATCGTACCGGTTGGAAAATTATTGTTGGCACGGGGGCCTTTTTCCTTACAGTCAGAGCGCTCTCTTTTGCAAGAATATAAGATTGGGGCGATCGTGAGTAAAAATAGCGGCGGTGATGCCACTTACGCCAAAATTATCGCCGCTAGAGATTTGGGAATAATCGTGGTAATGATACAACGTCCACCTGTACCTGAAGGAGAAAAAGTGGCGGATGTTAAAAGTGTCCTGGCATGGTTAGAAAAAAGATGGCTCTCTTGATTTTTCTGGAAAAATCATCAGTAAACCCTATCTAAATTACTCGTTAAGACTGCACCGAAGAAGGGAGCAGGGAGAGGAATTTTGAGCATTTGTACTAAAAATTCCCCTACGCAGTTATCAGTTATCAGTTATCAGTTATCAGTTATCAGTTATCAGTTATCAGTTATCAGTTATCAGTTATCAGTTATCAGTTATCAGTTATCAGTTATCAGTTATCAGTTATCAGTTACCAGTTATCAGTTATCAGTTATCAGATGTAAGTTTTTAAGTGTGCAGTATTAAATAGCAGTTTCCTACTGTCTTTTTACTGTTTACTGTTTACTGTTTACTGTTTACTGTTTACTGTTTACTGTTTACTGTTTACTGTTTACTGTTTACTGTTTACTGTTTACTGTTTACTGTTTACTGTTTACTGTTTACTGTTTACTG
>NZ_JADBTZ010000135.1:0-6571 GCF_020245885.1 Microcystis sp. M165S2
TCAGCACTTGCCTGTCTAGCAGTTGAATTAAGTTCATCGGCAAATTTAAAGTCCTGAGCTAATTCTTTAGAATATCGGTATAAATCGTTCTTACCCGTACCTTTTGTATCCATCCATAACCTTACACATTTGTTACGGATAAATTGAGCAGTACGAATAGCATCGTCTATGGCTTGATACTGTTGAGTTTTAGCTTTAACTTTAAACTCTAAGACAAACATTTTACGCAGGGGGTACTCAGACAAAATCAGTATAGCACAATAAAAGTTAAGTTAACAAGCTATAGTTTAAAAAGCCGTCCTAAAAGGACGGGGCTTTAACCCAAAATTTCGGTAAGTCTCAAGTTTCTCACAACAGAAAGACTACTCGATCGGCCATACCCAAAACCGATCGATTTAGCGTTTGCGTTTGAGTAATTTAGAAATGCGTCGATTGTACCGCAACCAACGCCAGATTTTAATGACTAATTCCTCCACCCATAAAATAATCGCATCTAATCCCTCTAAAATCCGTTCTAAGGGGTGTTTAACGTAGCCGACGGGGGTTGATTCGGTTTCTAACCATTCTTCGTTAATTGGTTGAATTATCTCCCTAGCGTAGCGGGGATCTAATTGGGTTGTGGGGGGGGATTCTCCCGGAGTAATTTCAGCGGCGGCCGGGGGGATTTTTTGTAAAGATTTATTTTGTTTTTCTTGACTAAAAGCTTTTTTTGTGCTATGGGACTGGGGAAGGGGATGAGCGGGGTTAAGGCGCGGTTTTTCGGAGTCTTGGGGAGAAATAGCCAAGATATCGGCGGATTCTAGCCAAGGTTGCTCGCTGACGGCGGAAAATGTCAGGGATTGGCGAGAGGAAAAGAAGTGATCGATCGCCGCTTGGATGAGTTTGCCGATCGTGAAGGGATCCGCTTGGGTTTGTTTTTCTAGCCAATCCTGGAGACGTTGCTTGAAGCTGATCAGCAGAGAATTAGGAAAACTTAAGGGATATTTTGCCGATAAAGCGGGTGAATCAGCACTATATTCTAAATTATTCTTCTCTTTTGCCCAGAAATGCTCGATCGCCGCATAAATTAACCAATAAAGGCCCCAGAGATAGGAGGAATTTTTCTCGATAGTCGGGGACTCGTTAACGATCTCGGAAGGGGGGTTAGGGGTGTGACTAAAACTGCTGGGGATTGCGGGGGAGATAGCGAGAAATTTAGCCTCGAAAATTGCTAATTTTTCGTCAATAACTTCTAAAATCGCTTGAGAATTTAAATTAGGCAGTGGTAAGGAGGGTGGTGTCGGGGTTTTGACGAGATGGGATTCCTGGAATAGATTTATGGCGATCGCTATTTGCCCCTGTTGTTCCCAGCGTAGTAGGTTCCAAAACCAACGGATCGGGGGTAAGACAGGATTTTTGTCGGTAAAATTCGGTAATAAAGGCGGATATTGCCGATTTAATCGCTTAATTCTCCGTTTTGCCAGGGCGTAGTTAGCCAGTGCCGTCCTAATTTGTTTTTCTATTTGTCTTTGGGTTTGATTATCGGTGATTTTAACAGTCTGGTGATCGTTAGTGACGAAAACTAAAGCTTGATCCTCTAGATCGGCTGCTATGCCAATAAATGGCGTTTCTTGGTCAGATAAGCTTTGTAGAAATTCTTCGATCGCATCCGTCCCATCTTTTCCGGGGGGTGATAATTGTTTCTGGAGACTGTTCCCCAATTGATTAGCCGTCATCCGCAGCGATTGTACCAGCAAATAGACGGGATAGAGGGCTATTTGCAGGGCAATAGCGATCGCATTTTGACCGCGACGGGAGACGCGGCCGAGGTTATCTTTCAGACGGATCAAACGACGGTTGATCAGGTTGAACAGTCGGCTTTTATAGGGATCGGCAGCCATGGATTTTGGGCGATAACATCTTCAATTAGACTATCCTATTGTGCAAGGGCGGGATTAAAAAATTTTTTGCCAAAACCCTTGACTCCCAGAAAGATTATTGTTATATTTAAAAAGGTCTGAAATCCACGCCCCCATCGTCTAGTGGCCTAGGACACCTCCCTTTCACGGAGGCGACAGGGATTCGAATTCCCTTGGGGGTATGATAAAGAAGGTCAGAGGTCTTAAGCTTCTGACCTTTCAGTTTTTTTCTCCCGTTGATGGCTTTTCGGTAAGGTGACGGTGAAGATTGTTCCTCGATCGATCTGACTTTCGACGCTAATTTGTCCATGATGACTGAGGGTAATCGCTAAAGCGATCGCTAATCCTAATCCTGTTCCCCCGGAAGTGGCAGAATTTTGTCGTGCGGGATCGAGACGATAAAAGCGATCGAAAATATGGGACAAAGCAGCCTCGGGAATACCGATTCCGTTATCTTTGACGCGTACCAGTAACACCGATTGTCGATCGCGTTTACTTTTTTCCAATTCCACTGCCAGATTTTTAGGCTCAGATTCGGGCAAAAAAGCGTGTTTTAGGGCATTAGAGATTAAATTTGTGAATAAACGTGCTAATTGATCCCAATCTCCCCGCATAGTAAACATTTCATCGCTGTAGGAAAAATCCTCTTGGTCTGGTTCCACAATCGACAAAGAGAGGGAAATTCCCTGCTTATCGGCGATTAAACGCTGTTCTTCCACCACTTCCATCAATAAAGCATCCAAAGGTACAGCTTGCTCAATCGGTTGGACGATGCCACTATCAGAACGGGCTAAAAAGAGCAGATCATTGACTAAATTGCCCAATCTTTCCGTTAAACGATCGATCACTTGCAAGCGTTGATGGCCAGTTTGGGGATAAGCGATCGCCATTTGCACGTTAGTTTGAATAGTGGCGATCGGATTGCGTAATTCATGGGAAGCATCGGCGGTAAATTGTTTTAAACTCTGATAGGACTCTTTTACTGGTTGAATGGCTAAACCGGACAAAAACCAACCAATCCAGGCGACACTGGCAATCATCAGGCAAATTCCGGCGATTAAATCCCATAATAGCTGTCTAATCGGTTTTGTCACCTCAAACCAAGGATGACTTACCCGCAGATATCCCAAAACATAATGACCGATTTCCACCCTTTCGGTTACTTGTCGCAGCAGACGATCATCGGATAAGCGAATAGTTTCCCCCTGACGGTGGGGATGGAGGGGAATATCTAAGGATTCAGCCAGAGTTGACCAAAGTAGATTACCTTGGGGATCAAACCATTCCAAATCTATATGATCGTCCTCGACGGATTTACCCTGACTGGGAAAACTTGCGAGGGGATCGACGCGATAACGTCCTTGATCCGGGGGAATCGATTCGATCACGAGGGAACGATTTACCACCTCAATGATGTGTTTGAGGGTATCATCAATGCGATCCACTAGGGTATGGCGCACATAAAAATACATTCCCGTAGCGAGAAAAAGCAGTAGTATGGCAGTGACAACAGTGTACCATAAGGCTAAACGGCGGCGAGTGGCTTGGAACACCGATAATCTATGGATTGGCTAGAGATTTTTAGAGCAATGTATCCTATTTTACAGCTTATTTGAGCGATTTAATAATCGAGAATAAATTATTTTTAGCTATAGGGAAAAACTGGCGGTTGCCAAGAATAGTGCGACTTGAAGGCTTATAGTCCTTAAAAATTGCCGCTAACAAAGGTATTTTTAGATACATTCTCCCCAATAATTGTTTGAGTAGATCTACAAAAGCAGTCAAAGTGAATTATATTTAATACTAAATCCTTTGAGTATAGGCTACATATCAGGACAGGCACTCATGCAAGAGGCAAGAGGCAACAGGAGGAATAAACAATCAGTCTTTAATAACCAGATTTGGTATAACCCTATGGTAACAAGGCTGACAGGAACGGCTAAAAATATTTTTGAGCTTATTTGAATTAATAATAACGATAAATGATGAATTTAAATTACTGGTTAATGAAATCGGAACCCCATGTCTATAGTATCGAGGATTTAAAAAAAGATGGTCAAACTATTTGGGAGGGAGTGCGAAATTATCAAGCGCGCAATTTTCTCCGTCAGATGAAACGGGGAGATTTGGCCTTTTTTTATCATTCTAATACGACCCCGCCGGGGATTGTCGGCTTGATGCGCGTAGTGGAAACCGATATGATCGATCCGACACAATTCGATCCCGATAGTCCCTACTATGATTCTAAATCCTCTCCAGATTCCCCGCGCTGGTGGACGGTTAAAGTTGAATTCGATCGCCTTTTTCCCCAACTGCTGCCCCTAGGAATTTTAAAACAAAATTTTACCGCCGATGAATTATTATTAGTAAGGACAGGAAATCGTCTGTCAGTGATGCCTGTCAATCAAGCGATCGCAGTAAAAATTCTCGCTTTAGTCGCTCATCAAGGAGTATAAACTGTGAACCAGAAAGATGCTATTAATTTACTTTCCCTGATCGGGGGATTATTGGTCACTATTGTCATTTTAGCGGCCTTTAATGCCTATGTGATTATCACCCCCGGACAAGCGGGGGTTTTAAGTGTTTTAGGAAAGGCTAAGGACGGGGTTTTATTGGAGGGACTGCACTTTAAACCTCCCTTTGTTTCTAGTGTTGATATCTACGATGTTACGGTGCAAAAATTTGAAGTTCCGGCCCAAAGTTCCACTAAAGATTTACAAAATTTATCCGCTAGTTTTGCGATTAATTTTCGTCTCGATCCGACTCAAGTAGTGGCAATTAGAAGAACCCAAGGCACCCTACAAAATATTGTCGCTAAAATTATCGCCCCTCAAACCCAAGAATCCTTTAAAATTGCCGCCGCTAAAAGAACAGTAGAGGAGGCAATTACTCGACGCAGTGAGTTAAAAGAAGACTTTGATAATGCCCTATCGACTCGGTTAGAAAAGTATGGTATTCTAGTCTTAGATACCAGTGTGGTAGATTTGAATTTTTCTCCAGAATTTGCTCGGGCTGTCGAAGATAAACAAATCGCGGAACAACGCGCCCAAAGAGCCGTTTATATCACCCAAGAAGCGGAACAACAGGCCCAAGCAGAAGTTAATCGCGCTAAAGGGAAAGCTGAGGCACAAAGACTATTAGCAGAAACTTTAAAAGAACAGGGGGGAGGATTAGTTTTACAGAAAGAAGCGATCGAAGCTTGGCGCGAAGGTGGGGCGCAAATGCCCCGGGTTTTAGTCATGGATGGATCGGGAAAAAATAGCGTACCATTTTTATTTAATTATAGTGATTCTTTTCCAGAAAATACCCCCTAAATTCGGGTCTATTTTGTTAGTAAGAACAGCCGAGACACCTATCTTCCGCTATCATGGAAACAGCAATGTACTGCTTGCTAAATCAATGCTTACCCTCAAAACAAGTAAACTAACCCTTGCTGATGTTCAACGTCATCTCAATTTCCAAGAAAAGCTTGAGGATGTTTCATTTACAGAGCTTTTAGCATTGGAAACCGTCAGCGAGGCAGAAAAATTAGAACTTGTTCAAATCCGCAACGATTTTCGACCCTATTTGATGGAAGATAAAGCATCAGAAGGACAAGTGAAAGTTTTCACCCTATTTCCCCTATTGCGGTTAGCGGGTTTTTATCGTTATCCGATTAAGATTAGGGTTGAAGAAGGGATTGATAATATTATCCTTGTGGATGAAGATAAAACTATTAGCGGACGCTTTGATATTGTCACGGTAAATAATTCGATAGCAACTGTCAATGATATCCCTTTTGGGATTTTAGTCATTGAAGCTAAAGAGAGTGGAATCGAAGTACGTCAGGGATTACCTCAATTACTGACTTATGCCTACAATAGCTTAGAAAGACAACCCTCAGTTTGGGGATTAGCAACTAATGGCTTACAATATATGTTCGTCTATCTCAGACAAGAAACTAACCCCACTTATCAGATAAGGCCAGAACTTAATTTAATGTATCCTGAATCAGCAATTAATCTGCTCCAAATTCTCAAGGCAATGGGTCAGCTAATTTTAGAGACATAAATTAGGACTCAAACAAGCTATAATCTCCTAGTCTTTTACTGTCCATATAGGGAATTAAAAGCGTCTTGAATACTTACCACTATTTAAAACTCCTAATTAAGTTGTCGATTGAACGAGAATGAATTAGTTGAGACTTGCTCAACATCTAACAAAGACTCGATTACAGAATTAACCACAGCAGCTACGCAGGAAATCGCCACACTATTACCCGTTAATTTTCGCATAGTTTGATAACTGCCGACAATTTGATAATCATCGGGAAAACCTTGTAAACGTAGCATTTCCCTTTCTGTTAAACGTCTTTGACCATCCACTAACAAATAATTATAGGATGCTCCCGCTCGCAAGGCACAGGAATAGGGATAAGCACTGACATTACCTCCTTTATTTTCGTGCCAGATAGTCGGTTCACTATCAGGTTTTTTTCCCTCTCTTTTCAGCAGGCGACTTTTTTGAATTTTTTCGGAAGCATAATAAAAATCCGAGACATTTTCCTCTAATATTTCTGTTAAAGACTGCCTCGATAAAGCTGGTTTTGGCCAGATAAAACCCCGCGCTTCTCGGAAACCAACGATAAAAATCCGTTCCCGTTTTTGCGGTAGGCCAAAATTAAGCGCATTCAA
>NZ_JADBTZ010000136.1:0-18407 GCF_020245885.1 Microcystis sp. M165S2
CCCAACCCCCAACCCCTAACACCCAACCCCCAACCCCCACCGAAAAACTTTTTCAGCAGACCCTAAGTAGGGTTAGTTATCAGTTATCAGTTATCAGTTATCATTCATAATTCAGATCATAAAATATCTTTTCTTTTTTGCAACCAATAGGTAAGGAGAAAATAAATAAGGGAATGAAGAATTAATACTCCCCAATTCAATAACAAATTATTGATAGATAATTGATAAACTTGATTGGTATCCTCAAAGGGTAAAGGGATCTTAAAAGTATTTTGTTCTTTCGCTTCTGCAATCATAGCTTCCACCTCTACTAATACCCCGTAGGCAGCAATTGACCAGCGACTAATCATCAACCATGATAGATATTTCCACAGACCTTCTAAGCTAAATAATACCCCTGCAAAGATAATCTGAGGGATTAAAATTAAAGGTAAGGCGCTATTTGCTTGGGTGATGTTATTAACCCCAGCAGAAATTAATAAACCGAGATTAATTGCCGCAAATATAGTTAAAAATGTGGTAATAAAACAGCCAATTAACCAGGTCATTAATTCCGGTTCCGGTTGAGTAAATCCCCAAAATATCACGCAGGTAATTACAATTGTTTGCAGAAAAGCTAAGGCTGCTAAAACCAGAATTTTTGAGAATAAATAGGGTAATAATCCCAGATTAACTAATCTTTCTCGCTGATAAATGGCTGATTCTTTGACAATTTCCTGTAGGGAACAGGCAAAACCTACCCACAATTCCGCGCAGGTAAACACAAAGAGAGTTTTTAAGGCTAAAGTTGCCGATTCGATAGCCTGATCAAAACTGGGATTATCTCCCAAAAATAAAGGATCTTTGTCCCGTAAAATCATGGCCATTAAGAAAATTCCAATCGGGGCGGTTAATAGGTATAAAATTAAACTAAATTGATCACGGATAATTAACTTGCTATAGCGTTGACATAAAACCTGTAGTTGTGTCCAAAAAGATTGTTGAACCTGTTGCGGCCTACTACGATTTTGCTGAAATATTTTACCGATTCTTGCTTCAATATTATTTTTGTAGTAGTCGGATTGTTGAAAACGTTGGCATTCTTGCTCAACTTTTTCCCTAGTTTCCAGATGAATATAAATATCGGCAAAATCCCCCTGAGGTAAAGAGAAAAAATTTAAGGCCTCCCCCGGAGAACCAAAATAACATAAATTGCCTCCTTGACCGAGGAAAACTAATTGATCGCAGAGATTGATATTATTAGTAGCATGGGTGACTAGGAGAATTGTTCTGCCTTCTTTGGCCAATTTTGCCAGCAATTCCATCATCTTTTTATCTAAACCGGGGTCTAATCCCGAAGTGGGTTCATCTAAAAAGAATAATTTGGGATTAGCTAATAATTCTACCGCAATACTCACCCTTTTTAATTGACCACCGCTTAAGTCTTTGACTAAAGTATTTCTTCTTTCTAATAACTCCACCTGCTGCAGGGTTTTCTCGATCACTTCTTGGCAATTAAGATCGGGAGGTAGCCTTAATTTAGAAGCGTAATATAACACTTCTCCCACGGTTAAATCCCTGTGGACGATATCGTATTGGGGAACATAACCGATTTGGGTGCGATAGATATTAAAATTCTGGCGCAGCTCTTCCCCATTCAGATAAACAGTTCCCGAGGTGGTGGGTTCAATTCCCAATAAAGTCTTTAAGAAAGTCGATTTTCCCGCACCACTTCCCCCAACAATCGCCACTAATTGACTCGGTTCGATCGGTAAGGAGATATGATTGAGAATTATCAAGGGTTGTTTCTTTTTATCCCGCACCATCCTGACGATATTTTCGGCATCTAGACGGATATTATCCCCTGTATCTAATAAAACTAATTCATCTCCCTGCAGCCGAAAACTATAGGGACCGATTCTCACTGTACAACCGTTAGTTAAAATGGCACTACCCGATACTTTTTCTCCGTCGATAAAGACTCCATTGGTGCTTTTGTCGTAGAGAATATAACGATTTTGGTTATCGCTGTCGATAATTGCGTGTTGTCGGGAAATTGTCGGCGCGTCTAAAACCACAGTCGCGGTATTATCTCGTCCTAAAACTACACTGCGATTGCCTAGGGAAACCGATTTAAAAGCTAAAGGTGGGCTTTTTACCGGTTGGTTAGGATGATAATAGGTGATCTTGACCCAATTTTTGACATCTTGACCGATATTAATCTCATCTCCATTTCGTAAAAGATAGCCCTCTTTGGGAGTAATCACGCGATTGTTGATAAAAAGTTTATTGGAACTAGGATTAGTCCCGTCTCCATCGTGGATATAGTAATCATTTCCCTGACGACGAAAACAAGCTTGTACTCGACTCACCAGCGTCCAGTGTTGGGGAACAACTAAATCCACCTGTTGACCATCCCGCCCCAATTTATAATTAGGACGACTCAGATTAATAGAAGGGAGAATTTCTCCCTGATTGTTAAGAATAATGTAGGGTTCTTGACTAATAACCGTTTTAATGTTGGGAGAATTGGTCATAAAAAGTTGATCGGTGGGTGGCGTTCGCGGGGGACGGTAAGAAGCTAAGATAGAATTGATGTCTCGATCGCTACTGTTAACCTCAGAGTCTGGAACGAACTCTAGAGATCATGTTAGTAAAACTTCTTAGGATCGATCGAGCTTGTCTAAATTCCTATTCCTAAGACCTATCCACAGGTTATCGTGCTGTTAGACGATGGTTACAACTCCTATTTCTCCTACCGCCAAGGTTTCTAAAGTCGAAGGTATCAAAGAACACAGTAATTATCTACGAGAACCTTTGGCCAGTGAACTCCTCGAAGATACAACCCATTTTACCGATGCGGCGGTGCAGATCCTTAAATTTCACGGTTCCTATCAACAGGATAATCGCGACAATAGAGCCAAAGGTCAAGAAAAAGACTATCAAATGATGTTGCGTACCCGCAGTCCGGGGGGTTTTATTCCCGCGCAACTATATCTTACCCTCGATAGTTTGTCCGATCGCTATGGTAACGGCACTTTACGGGTGACAACCCGCCAAGGCTTCCAATTACACGGCATTTTAAAGAAAAATCTCAAAGCAACCCTCGGGGAAATTATCCGCAGTATGGGATCCACTTTAGCGGCCTGTGGTGATGTTAATCGCAATGTCACCGCACCGCCAGCCCCCTACAAAAATCGCCCCGAATACGGCTATGCTTGGGAATATGCCAATAATATCGCCGATTTGCTCACTCCCCAAACTGGAGCCTACTACGAAATTTGGCTCGATGGCGAAAAAGTGATCAGTGCAGAAGAAGCACCAGAAGTCAAGGCATCGAGACAAAAAGATACAAATGGCATTAACAAAAATGATCCCATCGAACCGATCTACGGTCAACATTATATGCCCCGTAAGTTCAAGATCGGTGTCACTGTGCCGGGAGACAACTCCATCGATATCTACACCAATGACCTCGGTTTGGTGGTGATTACCGACGCAAACGGGGAATTACAGGGTTTTAACATCCTTGCGGGGGGTGGACTGGGAAGGACCCACAATAAGGAGGAAACTTTCCCCAGAATGGCCGATGCGATCGGTTATGTGGACAAAGAAGAGGTGTACGATCTGGTAAAAGCGATCGTGGCAACCCAAAGGGATTACGGAGATCGCGGCGATCGTCGTCATGCCAGAATGAAATATATCCTCGAAGAATGGGGAGTAGAAAAATTCCGCAGCACTGTTGAGGGTTATTTCGGCCAAAAAATCGCACCCTACCAACCCCTCCCCGATTGGAAATATCAAGACTTTTTGGGATGGAATGAACAGGGAGACGGAAAATTATTTTATGGTCTTCATGTAGAAAATGGCCGGGTCAAAAATGAGGGCAGTTTTCAGCTAAAAACCGCCTTAAAAGTGATTATCGAGCGTTTTCAGTTGCCCATGCGCTTGACGGCTAACCATAATATCATTCTCTACGAAATTGAACCCAAGGATCAGGAAGCCGTGGAATCGATCCTGAAAGAACAGGGAATTATCACCAATCCCGCCGAAATTGACCCTTTAACCCGTTATTCCATGGCCTGTCCCGCTTGGCCCACCTGTGGATTAGCGATTACTGAGTCAGAAAGAATTTTACCCAGCGTGATTGAACGCATTCGCACTCTGCTTAATCGCTTAGGATTAACCAAAGAGGAATTTGTCATCCGCATGACAGGATGTCCCAATGGCTGCGCGCGTCCCTATATGGCAGAATTAGGATTTGTGGGTAGCGCTCCCAATTCCTACCAACTCTGGTTAGGGGGAACGGCCGATCAAACTCGACTAGCGCGCCCCTATTTGGATAAAATGGCGATCGATGATCTAGAAAAGGTCTTAGAACCGATTTTCGTTTACTTCCAACAGGATCAACAAAATAACGAAACCTTCGGAGAATTCTGTCACCGAGTCAATTTCCCTGCTTTACAAGCATTTTCAGCCACCTACACACCTAAAATGACCGAAACTACTACTACTGAATCAAAACCCAAACGCGTGCGTAAAAATCAAAACCGTGTCAGCGTCCCCGATGAAATGTTTGTCCGTCTCAAGGAAGCTTCGGAAGCGGAAAAACGGCCGATGAATCAAATCATCAATGAGGCGCTAGAGGCCTATTTCAGCCAAAAATCCTAAGTTATCAAGGTGGGTTAAATCCCACCTTTTTTTATTAGTATATTCATAGGGTCGGTCTGTCGAAAAAATCATCGTCCATCACATCAACACATCAATCACAATCAAAGCAATGAAGGAACAACGCGCTCAAGCTTATGTGAATTTAATTGAACAGTTGCTTGCTCGTGCCGATGATGAGGAACTCAATAATATTCTGCAAGCTAATCAGGAATTGATTGACCCCCAATTTTTGCAGGTGATGGAAAACTATGCAACGGGGTTAGAAGAACAGGGAAATAATAATCCTGCTGCTTGGTTACGGGATATGGTGCAACAGTTGGGGCAGTTTCTCAACCTTCAAGCGGTAAGTATAGAGGAATATCAGAAGTTTTTATCAGAAGTCTTACAAGCAGAATTTGAGAGTGATGGTAATCCTACGGTGGTTTATCCTATCCTACAACGCCGTCAACATCTGTTAAATGATACTTTTGCCCAACTGTTGCAACAATGGGCTAGATATAGGTTTTCTCAAGGAAAGGCTGAAGAAGTGGCAGTTATTGCCGCGGTGATTGGAGATTTATGTAATAAACTTCAAGAGTTTCCCTTGGGAAGTCGAGCTAATAATCTAGAAATTGCTATTAAAGGCTATCAAACCCTCTTAGAAGTATATACCCGTGAAGCCTTTCCCTATGAATGGGCAGCAACACAAAATAATCTGGGGTCTGCTTACATTAAGCGCATCAAAGGGGAAAGGGCAGATAATCTAGAGTTAGCGATTATTGCTTACAACCAGTCTTTAGAAATCTATACCCGTGATGCTTTTCCTGAAAATTGGGCAGTAACACAAAATAATCTGGGGTCTGCTTACATAAACAGAATCAAAGGAGACATAGTAGAGAATATAGAAACCGCAATTTTCTGTTATCAAGAAGCCTTAAAAATTCGTACTTTTGATGCCTTTCCTCTTGACTGGGCAACTACTCAAAATAATTTAGGTAATGCTTACAGTGAACGAATTAGAGGGAATAAAGCCGAGAATATCGAAAATGCAATTGTCTGTTATCAAGAAGCCTTACAAATTTGTACCCGTCAAGCCTTTCCAGGAGATTGGGCAGAGACACAATATAATTTAGCCAATACTCTCAGAGAACGATTTAAACTTCTTGGTAAAGTGGCAGACATTCAACAAGCAATTAACTCTTATAAACAAGCTGGAGAAATTATTGAAAAAACCGAAGACAAAACCTTATATTTTAACTATTCCTATCAATTAGGAAAAGCTTTATTTGAGGGCGGATATTATACAGAAGCTATTGAACACTCAGAAAATTGTCAACAACTTTATCAAAAACAAAAGGATATTAGTAGTTTGGCTCCAATTTTATTGGAACTTGCCCGTCTCTATCATCGCACTGGTAGGCTCGAACAGGCAAGACTTTATTTTAAAGATTCTTTACGTCTATTCCGTCG
This sequence comes from Microcystis sp. M165S2, assembly GCF_020245885.1. Taxonomy (NCBI): domain Bacteria; kingdom Bacillati; phylum Cyanobacteriota; class Cyanophyceae; order Chroococcales; family Microcystaceae; genus Microcystis; species Microcystis sp. M165S2. The sequence continues at coordinate 6,100 of NZ_JADBTZ010000136.1, forward strand.
TTTAGGTGATCAAGATAATGTGGCTTCTGTGACAACTGCACTGGGCAATCTAGAAATACAAATTGGCAAGATTTCCCAAGCTTGTAGTCATTTAAAAGAGGCGCAAACATATTATCAAGAAAACAATAATTCAGAACGACTAGAGGAAATTAATCATCTACTAAAAATTCTACAATCAGCTTAAAATGACAAGACTCAGCCGTTATCAATCAACTCTCAAAAAATGGGGACTTATAGAAAATCCTTTTCGACCAACTCCCCCCGATGATCCCGAAAAATTAGCAAAGATTTTTTATGGACGCGATCAAGTTTTAGATATAGTTATTCCGACCCTCTATGAAGGACGTAATATCTTAGTTAGGGGAGCTTGGGGTATTGGTAAAACTGCCTTAATTTTTAATTTAATTCATCAGTTACAACAGGAAGTAGCGGAACTAAATGAAAAAATGTTAGTCCTTTATTTAAGTAGCATTCCTGGGGAAAGTTCCACGGAATTTTATCGTGCTTTATTATTAGCTGTAGCCGATAGTTTAGCGGATAGTGATCAAGAATCAAAAGACATTGCTAATACACTTTTAGGGTATTCCATCCAACGCAATAAAACCACTACTGAAGGACAAGTTAAATTAGGCTTTTTATCCTTTGGCAAAAAGGAAGAATCCCCTGCTAATCAACTGACTCCCACCGCCAATGCTGATCCCTATCCTTTACTCATTCGTTTATTAGATAGAGCCGAAGAAATTTATTCTCGTATTGTTATTGCTATTGATGATTTTGACAAAAAAGACCCCATTGTTGTCCAGACAATTTTAGAAAGTAGTTTAGATTTATTTCGGATGGGAAAACATCGAGGATTTATCATGACAGGAAGAGGCTTTACCGAGCTTCAAGAAGCAACTTTAAAAGCCCTTGGTATCTTTTCTGAAGATATTCCCCTTGAACCCATGAGTCAAGATGATTTACGTCACATTGCTATTAATTATCTTAATAGTGCCAGAAACGAACAGCGAAATGATCCCTATCCTTTCACAGAAGAAGTCATCAATTTAATTACGGGTTACGCTCAAGGAATTCCTCGAGAACTGAATACTATCTGTGAAAAAGTATTACGGCAAGCTGCTTCAGCAGAATATGAAATTATTGATGAAACTGCTTTTGATTCAATTTGGCAAATCCTTCAAAAAGACTTTACTGATTATTTAAGTCCTCAGTTTCGTCATTTATTATACGTTGCTCATCAAGCCGGTGGCATTAGTGAGAATATTTCTGATCAAACTTTGGATAAACTTGATGCTATAACCTTTGTTTCTCTCTTGCCCCAACTTAAATCGATGGAAGAACAAGGATTATTAATTCGTCAAGAAGATCAAAGCGGTTTTCGTTTTGTTCCTTCCCAATTATTTCAACCTAAGTTACTCCCTGAGTCTCAGTCTGAGTAAATAATAAATAGCTCCTTCGATGTACAAGGTGAGCGCATCTCAAACGCTATTGACAATTGAGATGGCAAATTCTCCTCAAATATGCCTGAAGTGCTTTCAGGGTAAGCAACTCACATAAAGTTCATTTTGTCAAGGGTCGTTAAGATGCGCTTACCCTGAAGTAGCTGTAAGCTCACAGCCATTTTTTATCTCAAATGTCGGGGGGCTGAAATTTGGCCTCTAACCTCATCCCTAAACCTTATTCCCGATTCCATCCAGGAATACTGTTAGGAAGTGAAAATTTATGTCACAATGACTCTATAAGGGCGGTTTTTTAGTGAATCGCCGAGGCCGTCTATTAATCGAATCGATGTCTTTGAAGAACGTAGTCCCAAACTGGAAACCTGACTTTTCTTACCCATTCTTGCCACTACTAGCGGGATTTTCCTCCCTTTTGTCTTATCCACGGGAATTCTTGAGCTATTGCCGAGATTGGCATTTTGTAACTTCCCGTTAGTTGAATTCAACAAAAGAAGCTGTTTAGGAGCAATTATATGTTACACCGCAAGATTTATCAATTCTGTATGGATGGTCAGGAAGTCTGCATTTTCTTGCGCGATCAGCAAAGATGGATTGATAATGCTCGTATTATCGATCTAGAAAGCGATCTCGTCACCATTCGCTACGAAACAGAAGAAGAAGACGAGATTAGTTCTTGGGAAGAAATGGTGCGTTTAGAAAGTATTGGTGCGGTTAGCAGAAAACTGGCCTCGGTGTCGCGGACGAATCCTGATATTAATGTCTCGGAAGATTGTCCAGAAGCAGAACAACTTTATCCCCATTCTCCCGATAGCTTAGATTAATTTTGTCGATTTAACTGACAGTGGCTAGAAGTCCCGAGGTTTTAACAATGGCCAAGGGACTTTTAGGGGATGGAAAGGAAGAGAGCCGGTAAGAATCACCGCTTGTTCTAAAATTATCGTCAAAGCCGCCAGATTTTCTCTATTATAAGCCAGAGGAGCAAAATGAATTCTAATCCCTACGTCGCTGCCAAGGATATCTATCAAAAATTTGTGGCAGTAGTAATAGTTTTAGTTAGTTGTTGGTTAGTGACTTTTCCGGCCTTCGCCGGCTCCGCCCCTCTAGAAGTTAAAATTAGTCTAGGATCCGGACAAGGAGAATTAAAATTCTTTCCTAATCAATTAAACTTTATTGCTGGACAAAAATACAAATTAATTCTCGATAATCCCAGTCCCACTAAACATTATTTTACCGCTAAAGACTTCGCCGATGCTAGTTGGACGCAGAAAGTTGAAGCGGGAAAAGTGGAGATTAAAGGGGCGATTCACGAACTAGAATTAAAACCTAATGCACAAGCAGAATGGGTAATAGTTCCTCTCAAAACCGGTAAGTATCAATTAATCTGTACTATTCCGGGCCATGCTGCAGCGGGAATGGTGGGAGAAATCGCCATTAATAACCCATGAATTTAAGAAAAATTGTCTCCTTTGTTTTCCTATTATTTATTCCCCTATCGGTGGTCGCTAGTCGTCTTAATTGGGGAGATCAAGCTATTTTTATCACTGCCGCTTTATCGATCATTCCCCTGTCAATTTGGTTAAGTACGGCTGTGGAAAGAGTTGCCGTAGTCACCGGGCCAGCTTTGGGAGGATTAGTTAATGCTATCTTCGGCAATACCACCACTTTAGTTATTGCCTTAATTGCCCTAAAAAAAGGCTTGGTGGACATCGTACAAGCCAGTATTACCGGTAGTATTCTCAGCGACTTATTATTATTTATGGGCATGGGAATGCTCACGGGAGGAATTCGCTACAAAGAGCAAGAATTTAAACCGATTTTAGCGCGGGTAAATGGTTCTTCCATGACTTTAGCAGTAATAGCGATCGCTTTACCAACTTTGGTAATATATACTTCTAACGTGGTGGAAGTTGCCGATATTCTCAGTCTTTCCCTAGTCACTGCCACGGTTTTATTAATAGTTTACGGGTTAACTTTATTATTTTCCCTCAAAACCCATAGTTATCTCTACGAAGTGGGATTAAGTAATGAAAATACCCCTGACAATCAGGTTAGTGAGGAAGAAAAAGCTCAAGTCTGGATTTGGTTACTTGTGCTGCTTACTTCCACCGTAGCTGTAGCTTATGAGTCGGATTTATTTGTTGATGTAGTGGAATCGGTTATGGAAGGATTTAATCTCACTCCTCTCTTTATCGGGGTGATTTTCATCCCTTTAATTAGCGATGTTTCTGGAATAGTTACCGTCACTCAATTAGCCCTAAAAAATCAGATGGATTTAACGGTTTCCGTGGCTATGGGTGATAGTTTATTGGTGGCTTTATTCGTAGCCCCTTTATTAGTTTTTATCGGTCAATTTTGGCAGCAACCGATGGATTTAAATTTTAATCCCTTTAACGTGGTGGCTTTGATTGTCGCAGTGGTTGTCACTAATTTAATCAGCTTTACTGGTCGTTCCAATTGGTTAGATGGAACCCTATTACTAGCCACCTATTTAATCTTGGCAGTGGCTTTTTATTACCATCCTGCCTAGCAAAAAAAGAGATTTGGGTATTTTCTGAGATTTCTGTCTTAGAATGGATCGGTATCACCTTACCGCCGCAGGATTGCTGATGATGAAAAGAGGGTTTTGGTTTGTCGTCGGGTTAGTAGTAACGATAATTCTGCTTCCTTCCCTAGTTCTTTCTAATTCCATCGGTGAACAGGGAATTTATGCCGATCGCCTGCGGGCGGAACCCTATAATTTATTAGGACGAAAAATTGCCATCGGTCAAGTGGAAATCGGCCGACCGGCTCAGTTCGGTTATGATAAAGTGGCAGCTTGGCAACCTCCCTATAAATTAGCCGGTGTTTTTTTTCGCGATCAAATTGCCAAACCCAACACCTATCTCGATAATCACGCCGCTATGGTGGCAACGGTGATGGTCAGTGATGATAAAAAAATCCCCGGAGTTGCCCCAAAAGCGAGATTATATTCGGGTGCGGTGGGTTCTTTGCGACGCGGCGGACAACCGGAAGAATGTCTTGCTAGTCAAAATATTGCCCGACAAAATAGCGGTGATGTGCGCGCGATTAACTTTAGTTTTGGGGAATCTTTGCAAAGAGATCAAAGACAGGAAGCAAAATTAGATGGTCAAGCTTTATTAACTCAATGTGTTGATTGGTCATCGCGAGTTGATGATGTTCTTTATGTAATTGCTGGCAATCAAGGTAAGGGAGGAATTCCCATTCCCACCGATCATTTTAACGGCATTACCACCGCTTATACAGCCAAAAGAGAAGGAAAATTTACTAAAGTTGATTTTGCTAATATTAGTGCTTTGCCGGTGGGTATTGGCCGCAGTTTAATTAAACGGGAAATTAATGATGGTTCGCGACGGTCAATTAATTTAGTTGCCCCTGGCAATAAAATAGAGCTTTATGACCTCAAAGGTAAATTAAATACTGTTAGTGGCACCAGTTTCGCCGCTCCTCATATTACGGCATCGGTGGCACTTTTACAAGAATACGGCGATCAACAAATTAACCAAAAAAATCCCCATTGGAGTCTCGATTCTCGTCATCATCAAGTGATGAAAGCAGTCATGCTTAATGCTGCCGATAAAATTAAAGATACGGGTGATGGCTTACGGTTAGGTATGAGACGGACGGTCTTAACTAAAGACCAAAAAACTTGGTTAGAGTCCGATGCTTATAAAGACCCGAAAATTCCTTTAGATATGCAGATGGGTACGGGACATCTTAACACTTTTCGCGCCTACGAACAGTTTAGTAATGGTCAATGGTCAGCCACAGAATCTATTGCTGCTATTGGTTGGGATTACGGTACAGTTACCGCTAATGATTATCAAGATTATGCCCTAGAGAAGCCATTAAAAGCTAATAGTTTTGTCTCGATAACTTTAGCATGGGATCGTTTGGTAGAATTAATCGATACTAATCGCAATAATCTCTATGATATCGATGAAAGTTTCCGAGATCGCGGACTGAATAATTTAGATGTTTATCTTTTACCTGCCCAAGAGGATAATAATACTAAATACACCTGTGCTTCCCTGAGTGATAGTGATAGTTTAGAGCATATTTTTTGTCCTATTCCTACCTCTGGAAAGTATAAAATTCGGGTTCAATATCGTCAGCAAGTTAACGAGAAAGAACAGGCTTTTGCTCTCGCTTGGTGGACAGTACCCGAATAATAGAAATGATAGTAAATCCTGTTTAAAAAGTATAGGAGAGTGGGGAGAAAAGAGCGGGTTTTTAAAGCCAGATTCTCTACCCCATGGCAACCCCTACAGGACTTTGATTTTTCTTTGGCACAGCTTCCAGCGGTTATTGAGAGGTTCTCCCGAATAATAGTCCCAATAAGCTTTTTATTATCCAGAGTAATGCTAAGGTTGCAATCGTTAACACAGCCCATCTTGGTAAGATATTTAGTAGATAGGCTATTACTCCAAATGCAATAATAAAAAGAAGCAATGATTTCAAAGCAGAGATTAGGGGAGAGGCTTGTGTTTTATAGCTGCTTGGACTACTTCTTTGGGACAGGAAATAGTATATATTCAGAATTTGTTTGAGAAGCTGATAAGATTGAAGTCTAAGCAGTCGTTTACCAGTCTTACTAGATTCTATGATATCACTCAAAATTATCGCTGACCGAGCGCCTAAACTTTTGAGAATATTAGAAGGTATATCTTTCACTATTGTTTCTGAACCAACTCCATATTCACCCAGGAAGTATTCTTTTTCTTTCCCTTTTAAATCTTCTAGGAAACGTTGAGCAAGCTCTGCAGCAGCTAAGGGAGTTACTGCTTTGTCAAAATAGCCACCAACATAGTTGTAGATTGGTTCAGGAGTTGAGTCAATTTTTTGTTGATTCCATTCCAATTGTTCAGAAATTGAGTCTTTGAATACATTCCCTAAATTTTCCTTAAGAATAGCACTATGTCCTAAAATGACAAGCTTATTTAAGAATTCTTCTAATTCTTCTTTTGCAAGGGTTGTATTAGGTTGAGCAAGTTTAATTAGGTCTTGAATTAGCTCATTTTTTTCTGTTTGTGTTTCTGTGGGAAAAGATTCATCAACAAGTCGCTTGACGTATTCTTGAATTTTCTCTTCCTCAGTTCCGGGGAATTGTTCTAGTTTAATTTGGCGACTTACAACTCCAGAGAAGGCTTTTAAGGATTCTGAAGTTAATAACCCATCAACAATACGGTTGACTCCATCTAACCGTCCCCAAAGTATATCATTAGAACGCCAAGATTTCTTAAAAAAGCCTCCAAAAGCACGAAATTGATCTCCAGCTAATTTTTCTTTAAGTCCCTTATCTTTGCCAAATCCTTTATCAGCATCATTGGGAGAAATACGAACAAGTTTAATTAGATTTTTGTTTTGGATATCGGACAAATATTGATAGGGATATATTACTTGATCAATTAGCTGAAATTTCTCAAATTTGCCAATTGCTGGTTCTATATTCTCCGATTGTTCAGTTAACAACTTCGCAGCAGCTTGTTCTATTTTTTCTAAGATTGTTTCACCTTTGGTTATAGTTAATGCTCCCCAATCTTGATCTAGATCCATAACTTTAACCTTGTCCCGTAATTGTCTCCGGATAGAACCGATTTTGTCAAAATCTAGCTCTTTGAGATTTTCTACGGTAACATCGGCTAAATCTTGACTATCTAAGATAAGACGCAACAACGTTAATAGATAATCATATATTTTTTTGCGCTTCAAATTTACAGATTGTTGATTATTGTCTTCTTCCTCTTCTGTAATGAGTTGATAAAATTTTTGGCGAACAGGTTCGGATTTTATGACTTCTTTGACAACCTGATCAATGACTTTGAGCAACTCTAGCAGCCAAGTGATTTTATTGGCTAAATTTTTCAACTCTGTATATTTGGCAATATTATCTGTATCTTTGGTAATAGCATCAGACATCAGAGAGTAAATTTGAGATGAGAGAAAGTTATGTTTTCTAATAGCATATTGAAGATCTAGATTTTCAATATTTTGAGCTAGGGAATTTAAAGTTTCCTCTCGATTTTTAATTTCCTCTAAATTGTTAATAAATTGGGTCAATAAAGTAGCACTTTTTTCTAATAGTTCTTCCTGTTCTTGTTCTTTGCCAATGAAATATTGGTTGTCAAAAATTACGAAGAGAATACTATCTCTTAAACTGACTAAACGACACCTCCAATAACGATTTTTGGCTTCTGTTGTTTGTTCATGTACTTCTTCATCAACACTTTTTAATAACAAGTTATAGCGACGAATTTTGTCGTTAATATCTTTGATTTGTTGAAGATCTTTGCCAATACTTTCATACCTAGGTAAACTGATTAGAGAACCGGTGATGACTTCCCAAACAGTAGGTTGCTCCATTTCTGTAAATTTGCTACTGTTAACAAAGCTTTCTGGATTGGGATCGAGATAAAATAATTGACGATTGACAGGACGATCTGCTGTACGATAATACATGGCTTCAGTGGTATAACTAAAAGGACGATTATCTAGAACTCCCCCATCAACAAAATAGATTTTATATCCCTCTTTTGGAGGTTCTTGCGGAAGGAGGCGATTTCTCAAAAGCTTTCCCCATTCTTGTAGTTTGTTATCTACCTTATTATCAGACTTAATTTCGACAGGTACTACAGGAAAAGCAAGGGGAAAACAAGAGGTGATTCGACAGAGTTTAGCTAAGGCTTTTTGAGTATCTGCATCTTTGGTAGAAAAAGGATCTCCAACATCTTGATCTTCTCGATATTTAAGCTGAAAAATGCAACGATGATCTTTGATTTCGATGACTTTTCCAGTGTTGTCAAAGGTTTGATGGATTCTTCCTAAAACATCAGTGCCAGTGATAAATAAATCTAGTTCGTTAAACTCTGAATACCATTCTCCATCAGGAGCAGATTCTTGTTTATTTCCAGCTTTTTCAAAAGCTTTAAAAAGTTCTTCTTGATAGTAGCCTTCGCCGTTTAAAAGAGAATTAACATCTATTTGATTATTTTCTTTTTTGAGCGGACGCAGTAATTTATTTATATCTCCACTTTCTCGCCAAATATCTCCAAATTCCTTGAAGTCAACTACAATTTTTTCGTAGCTATTAGCAACTGCATAGCTCAAGAGAACTCCATTAATTCCTCCCGCTGAAGTTCCCGATACAATATCAACAACAATATCTGAATCGGTCAGTGCTTTAATTAATTTATAAATTCCCCGACCCCTTGTTGCATTATAAAATTCTCGACAAACACCATTCATGTAAACTGCTAGAGAAACCCCACCATAAAGGACTAATCCTAAGCGAGTTTCCTTACGAAAATCTGGTTTTTTCAAGCAAGTGGCTGACGAAGATTGTGTGTTGTGACCAGGTGTTGCAGTCATAGCAAGTCTCGACGGTTATTTGACGTTCTAAAAGATACAGGTACAGTTGGGAGTCGTTTGTGGCGGTTTTTGCGATCAGGGTTGGGACGCTCTACCACATTTCCCAATATACAATGATACACACCCCCCCGCCACAAACATTGTATCCTACACTATATTTTAAGAAATCTTTACATTTATCCTGGTATTTGAGGTTGCGGGGAAACAGCAGTCAGAAGTTAGATGAGAACCATTAAACCCAGCTAAAGCGATGCAGTGGTAAAAAGCGAAAAACTGCACGGCTAATCACGTTCTTGACTGGTAAAAATCCCCAGATATGGGAATCGTTGCTATTATTACGATTATCTCCCATGACAAAAATTCACCAGGAGGAACCTGAACTAACGGCAAATTATAGCGCGGTGCTTCTAAAACTATTTAAAACGGATTTGGTATAATTTAAATACTGACCAACCTCTGAGAGACACCTCGTTTTCTTTTCGGGATAACATCATCAGAGATTCCCCAATAATTTGATGCCTGAGACATATTATATAGTAATAATTCTGCTGGCATTTTTTCTAAAATAACTCGGTTGAGATTGGCAGTATTGACGTTCATTGCTCTCATCACAGCATCACCAAGTTCTTTCGATAATAGCGGAATAACCGCATTACCAATCTCACGAAAACCATGCCATATTGTGCGGTGAAACTGAAACCAATCGGGGAATGTATGCAGTCTGGCAGCTTCTCGCACAGTGATACAACGAGGAATAGAATAGTGAATAGGTCTAGGAGCAGTATAGGCCCCTTTGTCACTATTTGTTCCGGCGCGGAGAGTATTACATAAACCGGTGGGGGAAAGCTTTAAAAAGCGACTTTTTCGCTCCACTGTACCCGGTTCGGTTAAGATAAATCTATCAATTGATCTTTGGGTATGAACTGAGCCTATATGTCCATATATTTTTGTATCTACTGTTCTTTGATGGCAAAGTTTAAAAATATCCCTTGGCTGCACTGAATATTTTTTCCTCTTGCCACTATAATCTAATTTTGATGCGGGTATGCCTAAATCAGTACCGATAAAAGCTGGTATTAATTCTAAATCTGAGATGGCATCATAGACGCTGGTAAAAGCTGATTTTTCTCCTGACAAAACAGCAGGATATGCGGCCATTGTCACATCCTTGCGACTACCAATTAAGATTAATCTTCTGCGCTTTTGAGGTGCGCAGTATTCACTAGCATCTAGGATTTTAATTGGCTGATTAATTGTATAGCCAATAGCTTCAAATTCAGAGATTAACTCCTCTAAAAATTGTTTATGTTTACCAGTAGCCATGCCGGGGACATTTTCAAAGATAAAATACTTGGGTTTAATTTCCCCTACAATCCGCAGATATTCAAATACTAGGGAATTTCTAGGATCATCTATTTGTCGTTTGCCAATAAGTGAAAAACCTTGACAAGGGGGACCACCAGCAATTAAACTAACATCGGTGGCATAGCCTTTGAGTTTTAATAATTCTAATATTTCTCTACTGGTTACTTTGGCTATATCCCGGCAAATAGTTTGACAATAGGGAAAGTTAAAATGATGAACCAAGGAATGGACTGCATCAAATTCTACTGCTACAGCAACATCAAATCCTGCCGCTTCTAAACCAAGGGACATCCCACCGCAGCCAGCAAATAAATCGATCGCAATTGGTCTATGTTTCACCTTGATAATTAGTTCTCTATTGTCTGCTTTTCATTATACTGTATTGTCGCAGTAAACCTTTGCGGTCAATGTAATGACTTCTTCTCTTTTGCCGATTATTCCTGCTGTTGACGATGTTTTGTTTAATTTTGCTCAATCTGATGGGTTTATCTCATCAGGTGGTGAACACTAGGAGAAACTGAGAAAACGGGTTTCTTCGAGAAACTATTTAGAAAACGGGTTTCTTTGAGAAACCCGTTTTCTGGTAATCAATGTTAATTTATGTTATAGTACCCTTGAAAAATTGGCGATTGTTTGCACAAAATAGTCGCAGTAAACCGGGAGCATCTCACTTGTGCAATGAGTATTAATGCTTATAGCAGTCAAAAACTAGAAAATCTTGAACCTGATCACAAAGAGAAATGAGATTATAATAGTTATAACTTACGATTCAGAATATATCTCGATGGGAGGAACAGTCCAATGTTATCAGAAAATGAAAAAAGAATTAAAGAGTTATGTCAAGAGTTAGGGCAATGTCTTTATGAACAATCCCAAGTTGAGAAATTTAATAACTTGGCAGAGATAGAAGAGACTGTTAGAGATTTAATGATTGGTGTATGTCAACCCAGAAATCGGTATTTTTTTGTCAAAACAAGCACAGGAGAAACAGCCGGTCGGACAAGAAAAGTAAAAAGTATTTTGGGCGAATTACCAATTACAGAAAAACAAGCGAAGAAGTTAGAAGTAAAGCCTCGGACTCAGATGAGTCCAATGTTAGAGAAGAACTGTTTGCTATTAAGTGGCGATGAATCCTACGAGAAATCGGCGCAGAAAATCAAATCATTGACAGGAATTGCTGTTTCTCACAGTACCCAACAACGCCTCGTACATCGCTATGCTTTTGAAGAATTACCGTCTAACCCAGAAGTTGAAGTCGAAGAAATGAGCATAGATGGCGGTAAGGTACGACTAAGAACTGCCAAGGGAAAAGCCTTGATTTGGCGTGATTATAAAGCAGTGAGTTTTCATCAACTGGGGGTAGCGGCCTTTTTTCAAGATAACTCGGCTTTATTAGATTTGGTTAATTCTCAAGTTTTGGCTGAACCTTTAATTTGTTTAGGAGATGGACATGATGGTATCTGGAATTTATTTGGTCAGATAGGAGAGAAACAGGAAAGAATTGAAATATTGGATTGGTATCATTTAATCGAAAACCTCTATAAAGTTGGCGGGTCATTCCAGCGGATTGATGAGGTAAAATGTTTTCTATGGAAGGGGGAAGTGGATGCTGCTATCTCCTGTTTTGAGGGATGGTCAGAGCCGCAAGTGGAGAATTTTATTATTTATTTGAACAAGCATAAACATCGAATTGTCAATTATGGTTATTTGCAGGCAGAGGGCATTTCGATTGGCTCTGGCTCTGTTGAATCAAAAATTAAACAAATTGCTCATCGTCTTAAAATTACTGGTGCAAGTTGGGAATCTGGTAATGTACCGCAAGTCCTTCGTCATCGCTCTGCCTATCTAAATGGTTGCCTTTTTTAACTTTTTTATTGAGTTCATTAAGCATTTCTACTTATTACAAAGGTGAGATGCTCCCCAGTAAACCCTTCTGGTGAATATCATGAATCCTTCCCTGTTGCCGATTATTCCTGCTGTTGACGATATTTTGTTTAATTTCGCTCAATCTGATGATTTTTGGGCTAATTTGGCAACTGCTGTTGGCACAAGTTATGATGTGGTTAAGGCAACAGAATTACGACAGCAGTGGCAAAG
>NZ_JADBTZ010000137.1:0-7803 GCF_020245885.1 Microcystis sp. M165S2
AAACCGCACTTTTTCTCGGTCAATGATGACAATAAGTTATAGCTTAGAGATTAATCAACAACTAAAGCTTATGCTTGTAGCTAAGTGAAATCATTGATTAAGAGACCTGTGCTTTTCAATAACTTTTTCAGCAGACCCTAGCTAAATTACCTCCTAATGGCAGAGATAGCCTTTGGTTTTCCCAGACTGCACCTAAAGCTAAACCCATTTCATAGGGCAACACATTAACACTAGAGCCAGTATCCAAGAGACCCAAAACATTCAAGGATTGACTTTGATAAGTTAATGTCAATGGTAAATAAGGAAGCGCACTTAATGCCCCAAGACTAGAATCTACCTCGGTGAAAGCAAATCTTACCTTATTAGCCATGAGTCAATTCTTGTTTCTCTTTTAATGCTTGAGCAAGAATGGCGGCAGCCTCAAAAGAGTCATGTAAACCTTGTCTAGGGAGATCATCTTCAATAGACATCGGTACAATACCAGAATCCTTGAGCAACTCGGCTACAAGAAAGTTAAGTAATAAGAGCTTATCGGAGTAAGACAATTGCTTTAGCAGGGGCGCAAATTGAGTAGTTGTCAGCATGGATTCAAGAAAGTTACGGATTTTGACTTTCTGCACTTTGTCTGAGTATAATACCACCTTTGCGCTAATCCCTGCCCCAAAAGCAGGCTAACTTTGCCGTTAGACAGAAATCACAGAAATGTTCAATCTAATCTTTATGGTTCTTCGGTTTGTGTCAGTGCGATGCCGAAGGCACTGCGTAGCAGCACGCCGCTCTGGTAGGGTGTGTTAATGAAATGTAACGCACCTCTTTTTTCTCTAGTCAAACTATTAGAGCCAGTCTTAGGTTAGGTTGCCGAAAAAACATCTAGCCTACGATTCCTCTAGCCACTGGATTGCGTGATCAAGTCAAGTCTGTCCCTTACTAAAATAGAATCAGCGATTTCCCTAAGGGACCTAATTCCATGACGATTATCACTCTTTCACGTTATGTCACCAGAAACAATGAGATTTTAGGTGGAGAGCCAATTATTGAAGGCACTCGCACATCTATTCGCGCAATCGTAGGTCTGTGGCGATTAGGTGTGATGCCAGAGGAAATTCCAACTCATTTACCTCATTTGACCTTAGCACAAGTGTTCGATGCCTTGAGTTTTTATTTGGATCATCAAGCAGAAATTAACGAGTACATTGAGCGTAACCAAGTCCCCGATGAGTTGGTGCATCCTTCTGTAAAGACAGCTTTGGGTAAGCTATGAGCATATTTGCTTCGCTTTACATGGACGAAGATATGTCGGCGTTAGTTGCAACACTTCTGCGTTCTCGTGGTTTAGATGTCACCACTGTTCCTGAGCAGTCAACTTTGGGTAAAACTGACAGCGAACAATTAGAATTTGCCGCTTCTTTAGGTAGATGTCTTGTCACCCACAACCGAGTTGATTTTGAACGATTGCATCTTCAATTCATAGAGGAAGGCAGAGAACATTGTGGAATTATTGTTGTCCCTCAGAAAACTGCCTACGAGGTCGTGCAACGGGTTAGTGTTTTAGTCAACACGTTGACTGTTGATAGTATTAATAATCAGTTACTATACGCATGATTTCTCCGCAAATTTACACTCTAAGCACAAGCCAGCTAACAAGTTGATGAAGCGGCAATGTTCTAGTTCATTCATCGCCGCTGACCATTGCTGTTAGACAGAAATCACAGAAATGTTCAATCTAATCTTTATAGTTCTTCGGTTTGTGTTAGGCCATGGACGGGTTATAAAGGGCGATTTTTGTCAATTGTTTTCGATAACGTTTTTAAAACCCGACACCCGACACCCTGTCCCCAGGAAAAACTTTTTTAGCAGACCCTAGCCATTATACCGATAGGACGGGTTGGCCGGTAGCAATGGCTTTTTCGACGATATCGGCGGCCATTTTCACTCCTCCTGTCTTCTGCAGCGCTTTTTGCATTCTCAGGGCATTTTCTCGGTAACTGGGGAAGGATAACACCTTTTCAATCGCCTTTCGTAAACGGGGAGCTTCTAGACGGGAAATCGGAATCACTTCCCCTGTCCCCGACCATTTTATTCGAGCAGATACCCCCGGTTGGTCGTTAGCGATGGGAATGGCCACCATAGGTACAGCTTGCGCGAGGGATTCTAGGGTAGTATTTAAGCCTGCGTGGGTGATAGTAAGAGATGCTCTGGTTAAAAGCTCTAATTGGGGAGCGTAGGGAACAACTAGGGCGTTTTTGGTCGTTATTTGAATGTTAGAGTCGGTATTGCCCAAGGATAAAACTAATTGTACCGGCAAATCGGCACAGGCTTCGGCGATCGCATTAAAGGCCGATTGTAGGCGATTTTGAATTGTGCCGAGGGAAGCATAAATCAAGGGTTGTCCGGTTAATTTTTCGTAGGGAAAAGGAATCGTTTTTCTGGTGGAGGAATCGTGAAAGGGACCGGTAAAGTGGAAGTGAGCGGGTAAATTTGACCGAGGAAACTCAAATTCGGCGGGTTGTTGGCTAATTTGGGCGATGGGTGAATAGCGTTGATTGATGTTTTGATAGGGAATTAACCCCCATTCTTGACGTTGCTGGTTGATTAACTCATTCAGAGGACGAGTCAGGGAGTCAAGGAGTTTATAGCCAAGTTTATTGCGAATAACCCCGATAAATGAGGGATTATAGTCCCAAGTGGTCATAAAGGGCGGAATAAGCGGGTCACGATTTAAAACCAATGCCGAACAAAAACTGATAAAGGGAATAGCTAATTTTTCTGCGATTGTACCCCCTGAGGCGGAGACTTGATCGACAATTAGGGCATCAATTCCCAAGCGACGCATCTCTTGAGGGATAGTTTCAAAGAGGGTCGCTGTAGAATCAGTTACTAATTCTACCGTGCGACGGACGGCGGCTGTTCCCCGTAATTGACCAATTTCGGCTAAACTTTTGGCTGATGTGCCTTTCGGATATTTGTTGGGTGCAATTGCCTGAAAATCTAACCCGGCTGCTTGCACCATTTCTTCACCATCAAGAGTTAAAAAACAGGTAACTTTATGACCGCGTTTTTGTAATTCTTTTCCTAAAGGTAGGAGAGAATAAATATGTCCAGAAGTTGTAGGACAGAGTAAACCAAAATGAGTCATTAAACACCTCCACAGGTTTTCTTTAATTCTTCTAGATTCCAGAATGCACCACCCAAGGCGGAGAATTGTATTCCTTCAAAGCAGTTACGCACAGCCCCCAAAGCGAGGGGATTAACTAGATAAATAAACGGGACGTATTCCTGTTGAAGTTGTTGAATTTCATTATAGATAACTTTGCGCTTCTCAAAGTCTAATTCTTGGGAACCTTTGACGTATAAATCGGCGATTTTTTTCTCCCAATCCGCCGCTTGCCAGCCTTGAATTGGAGGGCTGCCGGGTTGAGGTTGTTGGTTAAAAGCGTGGAGATTTCCATCTACATACCAAATATTAGGCGCATGGGGTTCATTATCACCAGTAAAACCTAAAATATGTGCTTCCCAATCTAGACTATTACTCAGTTTATCAACTAAATTGCTAAAAGCGATCGCTTGAAAATCCACCTGAATTCCTATTGCGGCTAAATCATTTTTAATTTGCGCCCCAATAGCTTCCCTGATTTTATTTCCTGCATTAGTAATCAGGTTAAATCTAACGGGATTATTATCGATATCGACTAGCAGATTATCACTATTATACTTAAATCCGGCCTCTAATAATAATTCTTTGGCTTTTTCGGGATTATAATCGTAACCTTTCAGGGTTTTATCGTAAAAAGGCGATTGGATAGAAATAAAAGAATTTTGTTCTTGTCCCAATCCTCGATAGATATCATCAATCATTCTTTGACGATTAATGCCGTAGGCAATAGCTTGGCGGAAATTTAAGTTATTAAACCACCTAGATTTAATCGGAGCTACTAGGGGTTTTCCGTCGCGTTTTCCTTGATTGAGATTAAAACCGATAAATTGGGTTCCGTAGGCAGGTCCCCCGTTAAAAATCGTGAAATTTCCTCTTTCTTCTTCGGTTTTTAAGAGGGAGAAAAATTCAGGAGTTACCCCAATAGAATCTAAACTTCCCGAACGAAATTGCAGTAAAGTTGTATCTTGAGATTCAACAATTGCCCAAATTACCGAAGTTATATGAGGTAATTGTTGTCCCTGGGCATCTTTTTTCCAATAGTAAGGGTTATTTTCAAAAATAATCCTTTGTCCCGTTATATATTCTTTTAGTTTATAAGCACCATTAAAAACAATTTTATCGGGAGGAGTATCTAACCCCCAAGTGGAGAGAAATTCTAACCTACCATCGGGGCTTTTTTTCTGAATAGTTTTTTCTAAAGCGTGTTTAGGTAAAATCGGTGAACTGACAGCATCTAAAAAAGGGGCAAAAGGTTCGGGGAGTTTAAATTCGATTCTGCGATTATCTAGTTTAGTGATAACTGGAAATTCTTTTTTTAATCCTATTCTTAAACTATCGCGGTAGTTGTTAGGAATATCAGGATTTAGATATAATTCTTTATAGGTAAAAACCACGTCATCAACGGTTAAGGGTTGACCATCCGACCATTTTAAATCCTCTCTGATAGTAAAAATAATGCTCAAATTATCATCAGAAATTGTCCAAGATTCTGCCAAAACAGGTTCTTTTTTGCCAGTAATGGGATTTTCTGTTAATAGTCCTTCGTAGGTTAAACCAAAAATATTCGGGGATTCGGCCGATAAAACAGCATTAAAGGTTTTGGGGTCACTTAATACCGATATGACCACTTGATTGCGTCTAACTTGATTACCACAAGCAGTTAGGGAAATCAGCAATAAACAAGAAATTAAAAATACCGTTAATCTCCGCCAAAATTTCACCATAATCTTTAATATTTTTCTGTCTGACTACCTAGAAGTAAAGACCTTGCCTTGCTATATACACCGAAACTGACCAAGCTGAAAGCCGCTGGACTGTTTCCTTGCCCCATAAATATAACAGGAAATGAGACAAAAAATCTCGCCTAGGAAAGATTGACAAAGGCGAGAAACCGTGTTTCCATCAAGAATATGAGATAAAATCTAAGAACGTTGTTCGATCGGTGTATAGGGGACTTCGTGTTCTCCAGTGTAGATTTGGGTAGGACGGAAAATGCGATTAGCATTTAATTGTTCTTTCCAGTGGGCCAACCAACCGGCCACCCGGGAGATGGCAAAAATCGGGGTAAATAAATCACTGGGGATGCCTAATTTCCGATAGACCAATCCCGAATAGAAATCCACATTAGCATAGATGCCTTTTTCGCCGTAGATATCCACCACTGCTTGTTCTAATTCTAGGGCGATATCGTAGTATTCATCGGAACCTAACTCCGCGAATAATTGTTCAGCAAGGTTTTGTAAAATCGTCGCCCGGGGATCCTTAACTTTATATACCCGGTGTCCAAAACCCATAACTTTTTGTTTATTGGCGATACATTTTTCCACATAGGGACGAACATTAGCCACCGAACCGATTTCCTCTAACATTAACAATACTTCCTCGTTTGCGCCACCGTGGAGGGGGCCAGCGAGAGTTCCCACTGCTGAAGCGATGACACCGTAGGGGTCGGTTAAAGTGGAAGCCGTCACCATGGCCGAAAAAGTCGAGGCATTCATGGTATGTTCGGCGTGGAGGGTCAAACAGACATCGAAAACTTTCGCCGCTAAATCCGTTGGTCGTCTTTCCGTCAACATATAGAGGAAATTGGCCGCATAATCAAGGCTATCATTGGGCTGAATGGGATGATTACCTTTGCGAATCAATTGGAACGCCGCCACCATGGTGGGGATTTTCGCTAATAGCCGCACTACTGCCTGACGGATATAGTCGGGATTATCCAAAGCCCGACGGGCATAGTATAACCCTAAAGCCGCCGCCGAAGTTTGTAGCGCATCCATGGGATGGCCTTTTTCGGGGAAGCATTTCATCATGTCTTCGATACGGTACTTGATGCGTCGATGATAACGGATTTCATCGGCAAATTCTTCCAGTTCCGCCCCCGTGGGCAGAACACCCCAGATAAGGAGATAGGCGGTTTCGAGGAAGGTACTTTTTTCGGCGAGTTCCTCAATCCGAATGCCCCGATACTCTAAGATTCCCTTTTGCCCATCCACAAAGCTGATACTCGATTGGGCGGCGGGAATTCCTTCTAAACCTGGCCGATATTCACAAACTGTCATAGTTCTACTTTCCGTGGCGAAGATTAAGCCCCAACGCTAACTTACTTGATCTTTCCACCCTTACCGAAATTTTATAGAAATTCTTCGGTTCTGCCTCTCCCGTTCAGGATTAGGGAGAAGTGGACGGAAATTACTCCTATTTAGCGATTGCTTCGTCGATTTAGTCAACCCTGCCCTAGCGCATTTTTTCTGGGCTTACTGTTGCGACTCTAGCTAGAGGACTTGATATTTATCTACTTTTATTGTACCGAGACTATCTCGATCGATTGAGCCGATCGATAATTTTTTTTAAGTTTCTTCGGGATTAATATTTAACTCCCGCAGTTTTGCCGCCAATCGTTCGGCCCGTTGTCGTTCCGCTTCGGCTCGTTGCCGTTCCGCTTCGGCCTGTTGTCGTTCCGCTTCGGCCCTTTGTCGTTCCGTTTCGGCCCGTTGTCGTTCCGTTTCGGCCCGTTGTCGTTCCGTTTCGGCCCGTTGTCGTTCTTGGTTGTAACTGGTGAAAGGTTGACCATCGGGATAATACAACAGTAACTCTGGTTGGGCTAATTGAAAACGAATGCCCAAGCGAGGACTTACCCAATTATCGAGATTTTCCCGACTTTCGAGCCGATTTTCCCGACGAATACAGCCGCCCAAATCATTTTTATCGGGATTATAAATGTAGTATTCTTCCACACCATAACGGTCATAAAACAGTAGTTTTCTGGTCATTTCTGTTTGGGTATTACCCGGAGAGAGAATTTCAAAAACCACTTGCGGGGGGATATTTTCCTCTTTCCACTGTTGATAGGAACCCCTTTCGCCTTTCGGTCTGCCAAAAGCTACCATGACATCAGGCGCTTGCCGAGTCTTATTATCTCCCTCCACGGGATACCAGAGTAAATCACCGGCGACAAAAACATCGGCATTATGGGCAAATAACCAGTCTAGATTCGATTTAATCGTCGTAATCCAGCGAAATTGTCTTGTATTATCGGCCATCGTTTTACCATCGCTATCGGGATAGACGATTGCGGTTTTCGGGCTGTCGTCGAGTTGTCTAACCATTGCTTAACCCTAGAATTTCGTCTTTGCTTCCTTAATAGTATAACTTTACTAGAAAAAATCAGAGCAAATATTTAGGGACGGTGATGATCCTAAATCCTGTTTAAAAAGTATCGGAGAGTGGGAATCAGTCAACCCTGCCCTAGGGCATTTTTTCTGGGCTTACTGTTGCGACTCTAGCTAGAGGACTTGATATTTATCTACTTTTATTCTACCGATAATTTTTTTTAAATCTCCTCGGGATTAATATTTAACTCCCGCAGTTTTGCCGCCAATCGTTCGGCCCGTTGTCGTTCCGTTTCGGCCCGTTGCCGTTCTTGGTTGTAACTGGTGAAAGGTTGACCATCGGGATAATACAACAGTAACTCTGGTTGGGCTAATTGAAAACGAATGCCCAAGCGAGGACTGACCCAATTATCGAGATTTTCCCGACTTTCGAGCCGATTTTCCCGACGAATACAGCCGCCCAAATCATTTTTATCGGGATTATAAATGTAGTCTTCTTCCACACCATAACGGTCATAAAACAGTAGTTTTCTGGTC
>NZ_JADBTZ010000138.1:0-23987 GCF_020245885.1 Microcystis sp. M165S2
TAAAGATGATTACGCTGGTCTATGCTAAGATGTGAGTAGTTCATTAGTTTGTCTGTTTGTTTTGAGCAATATCCGACTTTAACTGATGAGCTTTCCTCTGTCAAGCTTTTCAGGTGATGCACTTCAGACTTGAATCGGCGGGTTTATTTCATCTCCATCGCGCCGTTAATCTCGATCCGGAAGATGCTGACAATTTGCAAGCTCTTTATTTAGCCTATCGGGGATTAGGACAACAACAATTAGCTAATTTTTGGTTAGAAACAGCGAAAGTAACGGGGAAAAGTTGGACAAATTTAGATATAAATCAGCCCTTTACCTATCTCGATTTTGATCGGGATATTACCCTAGCTGTAGAAGCAAGTTTTCGCAGTTTTGTCACGGGAGTTTTACTCGCCCAAGGGGATTGGTTTGAAGCAGAAATGGAATTTTGGCGCCATAGTATTAGGGAAGGAATGACGGTTATTGATGTGGGGGCAAATGCCGGAGTTTATACTTTTAGTGCCGCTCATCGAGTCGGTAAGACGGGAAAAGTTATCGCTATTGAACCTTTTTCCCAATGTGTCCAGTTACTAGAAGAAACCTGTCGGATTAATCAATTTTCTTGGGTTTATCCCTGTCGAGGAGCAGCCAGTAATCAAGGGGGAAATGTTTATTTATCCCTGTATCAAGCTAGTGAATTAAATGAAGTGGTTACCGATGCAACCCAATTAAAGTCAGACAATTACGAACCGGTACCCTGTTTTACCATCGATAGTTTAATTGATACCTATCAGTTAGAAAGGGTGGATTTACTCAAAATTGATGCGGAAGGCCACGAAGTAGCGGTTTTAGAAGGTAGTCAACTTTTAATCGAGCGTTTTTCCCCGATTATCCTCTACGAAAATATTGCCGGTAATCAAGGCAGTAATTTAGCTGCGGCCCGATGGTTAGAGGGGAAAGGTTATCGACTATACCGTTATCGTCCCTACCTGCAAGAATTGCTAGAAATCGAGTCAGAAGCCGATTTACAGGGAATTTTGAACGTTATCGCCTTGTCTGAACAGGAATTAAGGAAACCGTCAATCTGGTCATCTCGTCAATAATACTAGGGGTACTAGCGGGTTAATTAATTCTTTAGAAAGCAAAAAGGGGATAAAAAGGGAATTTTAGCCTAAAAAGTCAGCCTGAAAATGGTTAAAACCCCGCACCCTACACCTACACCCCACACCCTACACCCACGAGAAACTTTTTGCCGCAAACCCTACTTATCGTATTGTCAGAGAGTGACCGAGTGAGTTATAGTCGTCTATAAGACTCGATTAAAGCATTTCTTAAAAGAATCGTGGTTTTTGGAAAATCGAAAAGTGCGCTATTTTCCCTTCCACAGAAACCTGTTGCCGAGGGGAGTAACCCAAAAACTCCTTTTTTCCTAGATTCTGATAGACAGAACTGGCGGAAACGGATAAAAAATGCTGTTATCGAGCAAGACTCAGGGATTAATTGAAAATCTCGTCTCCTGGCTGTGCTTACCTAATTGTGGGTCAAGCCGGCACTTGCCAAACAGACTTAACAACTGAAACCAAGACTCAGTTCCCACGTCTGAGAGGCAGATGAACATCAAGATGAGGCTTTAACGATGCGGACTCATCTTCTTAGAACTTTCTTAACAAGACCAGATTTCCAGAAGTAGCCTCAAAGCATAGACAAATAGCCCATGGTCCGTCGCTTTTGAAACCGAAAGATTGAGGAAATTGAATGCCAAAACAAATAATCATAGCCGAACAACACCATATAGCGGCTGTTTTTTGGGAAGATCAAATTCAGGAATTAGTTGTAGCCACAGGTAATCAGCAGGTGGGGGACATCTATCTAGGATTAGTAGAAAACGTCATCCCCGGGATAGATGCAGCCTTTGTGAATATTGGCGATGCGGAACGCAATGGCTTTATTCATGTCACCGACCTGGGCCCCTTAAGACTGAAAAAAACCGCCGGTGCTATCACGGAATTACTGGCCCCCCAGCAAAAAGTGCTGGTACAGGTAATGAAAGAACCCACCGGCAACAAGGGACCGCGGCTAACGGGAAATGTCACTCTCCCTGGTCGTTATCTGGTATTGATGCCCAATGGTCGCGGGGTGAATCTTTCCCGTCGCATCCGCAGTGAAGACGAGCGCTCCCGTTTACGAGCTTTAGCGATTTTGGTCAAACCGGCGGGGATGGGTTTGCTGGTACGCACCGAGGCCGAAGGCAAAGCGGAAGAAGCGATTATCGAGGATTTGGAATTTCTGCAAAAACAGTGGGAGAGCATCCAACAGATGGCCGTCAGCAGCCGGGCCCCGGCCCTGCTTAACCGCGATGATGACTTTATTCAAAGGGTTTTGCGGGATATGTACAGTGCCGATGTCAATCGCATTGTTGTGGATAACCCGGTGGCGGTAAAACGAGTTAAACAGCAATTGACGAACTGGGGCGGCGGCAAAGCTCTCGAAGGGGTTTATATCGACTCCCATCGGGAAACCCAGCCAATTCTCGACTATTTCCGGGTTAACGCCGCCATTCGCGAGGCCCTCAAACCCCGGGTTGATTTACCCTCCGGCGGCTACATTATCATCGAACCGACGGAAGCTCTAACGGTAATTGATGTTAACTCCGGTTCCTTTACCCGTTCGGCCACGGCCCGAGAAACCGTACTCTGGACTAATAGCGAGGCCGCCACAGAAATCGCCCGACAACTGCGCTTGAGAAATATCGGCGGTGTGGTGGTGGTGGACTTCATCGATATGGATTCCCGTCGCGACCAGTTGAAACTGCTGGAATTGTTTAATAAGGCCCTGAAAAGCGATAAGGCCCGGCCCCAGATTGCCCAATTATCGGAATTGGGGTTAGTGGAATTAACTCGTAAGCGTCAGGGGAAAAACATTTATGAATTATTCGGCAAAACCTGTGACCATTGCGGCGGACTGGGCCATTTAGCCCATCTACCCGGAGAGGGCAATGCCATCGCCCTAGAAACCCCCACCCTTAGCCGCGCGGAAAAAGAAACCTTTATCGTTGCTCCGACTAATACAAAGGTTCTACCCGATAAGAGCGCTCCTAGCGTTGCGGCGGCCGAACCCTATCTAGAAGTTTTCTCCGAATTTGAGGCCGAAGAAAACGCCCAAGGGATGGATCTTTCCTTCCATCCCAACTATCAAGAACAGGTTAATAATTCTCGCCGTCGCCGTCGTCGTCGTCCCTCGGAACTGTTACTAAAAGAGGAACGGGGCGAAAAAGCCTCTACTAACGGTGTTAACAACGAAATCGAGCCGGAATTAGAACCCCAACGCTTTGAGGAAAAACGAGAACGCCCCGCCCGTCTCTCGAAACGGGGAGAAGATGCCAGCGCCGTCAAAAATATCCCCGTCAGCGAACGGGAGCGGGTTTCCGTGGAAATGACCCCGGTAGAACAGGAAGTTTATTCTTTAATGGGCATTTCTCCCCTGATTCTGGTGGATAAGGAGTTTAAAGACCCGAAATCGGTGATTGTTTCCGTGAAACTGGCAGGGGAAAGGGAGGCGGAAAACCCAGAAATGCTTGCCACTCCTGAAATATCCTTGACTCCCACCCTAGAAGTCGAGGACACAGCCGCCGCTACCCCAGTAGAGGCGACGGAAACTAGCGAGGAAGCCGAAAATCGTTCCTTGGTGCGCCGTCGTCGTCGTTCCACCACTAGCGAAGTTAGTCAGGAAATCAACCAAGAAGCTAGTCCACCAGTGACTTTTACGCCCGAACCGATTACGACCGAAACTCCAGTTTTTCTCGGCGAATTCATTCCTTTAGAGACCCCGGTGAGCGCCGAGGTGACAGAGGAGCCACAAATAGAGCCTGAAACCGCGGTGCTGCGTCGTCGTCGTCGTCGTTCCTCCGCCACTGCCGAGCCGTAATGAGCGCAGAACCCTTAATTGCCGGTGTCGATGAAGTGGGGCGCGGGGCTTTATTTGGCCCCGTGGTGGCGGCGGTAGTGGTCACTGTCCCCTCTGGTTTTGCGCGGCTGTGGGAGTTGGGGGTGAAGGATAGTAAGCAACTTAGCCCCCAAAAACGGCAAAAGTTGAGCCGGCAAATACAACGGGATTTTGTTTGTCGCATCGGTTATGCTACGGTGAAAGAGATCGATCGCTTGAATATTTTTCATGCTTCCCTACTGGCGATGAGCCGAGCTATCGGGAAATTACCCCTTTCCCCCAGTCTCTGCTGGGTCGATGGTAAGCACATTATTAAAGATTTGTCAATCCCCCAAAAGGCGGTAATTCAGGGAGATCAACAATCCCCGGTAATTGCCGCAGCCAGTATCGTGGCGAAAGTCTGGCGCGATGACTTAATTATTCGTTGGGACAGACGCTATCCCGATTATGGACTCGCTCGTCACAAGGGTTATGGCACTGCTCAACACCTAGAAGCGATTGGCAACCATGGGGTTACTTCTCAGCACCGGCGCTCTTTTAGTCCCTGTCAATCGAGGTTGGAGCATGACTGCCAGACAAATTGCTAATATTGCTGCTTTGTGACAATTCGAGCGACAAAAGGCTGTTAGCGGAATTATCTGGCTCGGATTCGTGACCAAGTATTTGAACTGGATATTCCTGAAAATTTCCAACCCTTCAGCTATTAAGATTTCTTGATGTCTTTAGGTTGATTCTGCAAAGTTACAGCTTTTTAGAATTGATATAACCAAGCAAATTAAGGTTTATAAAAATAAACAAACATAGCACCATTAGATAATTGATAGCCTTTGCTGATTAAAAATTTACGACAATCATTAAAATCGGGATTTCCTTTAGGATTTTTGGCTTCTGATTTAATCAGTTTAGCATCATTTTTGCCAGGTAAATAACCAGATTCTACATGATAAGCTCGATAAATTGAATTAACCACTACATTACAATAATCTTCATAAAATACTTTTTTTTGATGATTGGATAAATCATGTCTCCATAGTTTTGTCAATTCAATCGAGCGATTACGAGCAAAACGTGGAAGCCAAAGTTTATTCGGTTCCAACTTGCCAAACAATTTAAGTTCGTCCGATGTAAAACTGGTAATTTGTTTTAAGGCTCTATCTTCGGCAATAGTTGAAATGACTGAATACTCTAAAAACTTCAATATGTCATGATCTGAGATAATTTCATCCTCTCTTTTGCGGTGCATTTTTGCAATTTTTTCTGACAAATCAAGAATTGTAAGTTTTTCAGCCATATTCATTGGAAAATGATATTTATTGCCAAGTCTGACTAACTCATCATAAAAAAGGATAATACTGCTTCGTTTTCCTAAATTTGTATAAGTAGTTTCATTATTATAATCAATAGACAACCCATTATACTTGCTGACGATTTTTTTATACTTTGTTCTTGTTAAATCCAGCATGAATTGACGTTCTTCTGGTTTTAGATTAAGTGCATATTTATTTTCTAACTCAAGCAATTTAAGTTGATCAAAAACATTTTGTTCAACTTCTGTATTAGTTTTAGTAAAACCGACTTGTGTATGAAAAGCAATCAAAGGTAAGCAAACTAAAGATAAGAGCCAAAACCATACTAAAATTTTCTTATTAATCAAGGATTTAGATGGTTTTGTTGTGTTGTAATTGGTTGATGAAAAATGCGTAAAATTAGAGAGTGTATTTTTCTAACAAAGGAAGAAAACTTAAAAGTGCGAGTTAATATAGGGGTTATAACGAAACAATAAATTGTCGATAATAAAATAAATCCCACAGAAAGTAAAATAAATTTAATGATCGGCTCAATTATCCAACCGTCATTACTCAATTGTTTCACAAAATTTTCAAACAAGGTTTGTAGCAAAACGAAAGGAACCCAAACCGGAGCAAAAACTGAGGCAATTATAACAATACAAATTGACAAAAAGAACAGTAAGGCGATTAAGTCTGCCATCCCTTTTTGAGTTTCAGGATCAAGATTAGGAATCGCAATAATGGTGGTATTTCCAGATTGAATAAAACACATAGTTTTTGACAAGACCTTTAATTTAATATGTTTGAGATTTAACTTGTTCAGCAACAAATAAGTCTTGATCAGTCAAGAAGGGTGAATATTGTTAACTTAGCAAAACTAGGCAAGATACTAAATCCTAGTAAACTGACAGCGTTTTGTCAATGAGTGACATGAGTTTTATTAATACTGATAGGGTTGATAATAGTATTTACAAAATTGTGCATCACCACGACAATCAATGGACATTTCAGGACGATAATTAGTGTCATAAAAGCCTGGGTACGGTTGAAAACAGCTACCTAACTGGGAATCTTTTTTACAACTTGGGTTGTCGTAGGTATGTAACCAAAATTTGTTCTTCTCGTCACCATCACGATTATTCACCGAAAACTTTTGCCCAGTGGTTTTAATCGTTAAATTTTTACGCGCTTGGTATTTTTCGCAAGTCCAGTAATAGTCTAAATCCTCACTGTATTTTGCCGGTCGAGTTTTGATGGTGCAATTTATACCAATAGCTGTTTTTCGAGGACTTACTGTTAGGGTATTATTTTTAGTTTTGGCAATGGCTTCAAACTGCTGATTATCAAACCACAAGGGACATTTTTCTAAAGGGATTTTTTGACTTTGACAAGTGACGGATGATTCCATAATCCATTCCGCTTGACGACTGTTTTTAAGACATAAAATGGTATGTGCGGAGCCATAGCTTGTGGTATTTCCGCCTGTCCAAAGAATTTCAATTTGTCGAGGAGAAGCGCATTTTAAAATGTTGTTAGACTCTAAGTTGCGATAGTAATTGACTCCAGAAGCAAGTGTAGGAGATGCCTGACAAACAAATAGTCCAGAGGTTAGCAAACTGGAAATAACAAATTTTTTCATGGTTGTTTTCCTGAGAACGTGAGTTTTTATTTTTCCACCCAGCCGTTAGTAGTACAAGTACGCGATATTCCTTGGTAGATTAAAATGGGTTTCCCAGGGTTTTCAGGCAGTCTGGGAGCTTGTTCTGAACACCAGTATAATCCATCGAAATAAACAATACCCGATCTGACGTATTGAAGTTTAGAGATAGATTGCCATTGTTCAGCCAGATGACCGGCTTCTTGTAGTCGAAATCGTTTGCCTTGAACCTGAAGGGTGACTTCAAATAGATTTTGCTCACTTAAATATTTTCCATCAGCAATAATCTCTGTTTTTGTTGCTGGTTTTGTGGATTTTAAGGCGGTTATAACCTGATGATTCATAAAATGGTAATTAATCGATACATCCGATAGTTGCTTACTTGTTTCAGAAGCTTTTTTCATGCTTGAATCTGTTAAAATACGCTTTGCAAAGGCAGGTAAATTGCTGATTGTTGCAGTAGCAACTAGACTTGGCAACAGAAAAATACAAGAATGTTTATTCATGGTAAATCAAGGAAGTTAACAGATATTGTTTAATAATTTAACGAGTCCATACCCAACCGTTAGCAGTACAATACCCATAGCGTTGACTATTACTGCCAAGATTAATTTTAAACAGATTTTGTGAGCAAAAATAGGTATCTTGATAGAGTCGAACAACACCAGGTTTAATATATGTCAATTCAGAAATGGGAGAACACTCTATTAATCCTGTCGCTAAGTTTGCGCCGCAGTATTGATTATTTTTAACTTCAATTAGAGCGTCAGAATTAGTTTCACCAATGTACCAACCATTAGGGATTTTGGCAGACGACTTTTGTATTTTTTGTCGTTGAGTAATCACTTGTTCAATGCTAGGTCTCATAAAGACTTTGCCATTGACGAGAACAACCGGTAACTTGATAGAAGTACCATCAGGAACGCCATTTTTTTTCAAAAGTACATTCCACTCATCTCTGATAGATTGAATATCAAGATTCTTAAATTGATAGGGAATTTTCTTGGACTTAAGTTGCTCAATCAACTGATTTGTCCAGCCACAACGGGGATTCCCATAGACTAAAACCAAGCCAGAAGCAGGATTTTTCGCAAAAGCAACTGTAGAAATCAGGGAGAATCTCGGATAATTGCCATCCAGAGGATTACCCAAGTTTGAGACCTGTAGATTAGGCAAAAAAGTAATACCAATTGTTCCCAGACAGAGACTTAACGCTAATAGTGAAAATTTCATCGTTATTTCCCCGTTTTAAATCCGCTAACTTTACCACGACATTCAATTTCCTTTCCTCCTTCAATGAATCTTTGAACAAATTCTCCTGAAATCTGACCGCGTTTCCAAATCCCTTTCATTTCAATATCACCGGCGCTGGCAACCCATTGCATTGGCTCCGAGCCAGGTTCTACTCGACCCGCAAAAACTCCGCTCTTGGCTCCTCCTTGCGACCAAACCACCTCACCACCAACCATTGTTCCATCAGGATTAATTTTTATACCATGCCACTCTGTTCGAGCCGTTTTTCGGCAACCAAAGTTTCCATCTACTCGATACCATGATGAGGCTTGTTCGGTTCTTAGATCGAAAGTATATTTTCCTGCGACATCCACCAAGGGACAGTTCGTGGCAGCGGCAAGGATGAAGGCTGTTAAGGTCTTGTACATGGGTAGATCACTCCTAGGAATGATTTATCAATACGATAATAGACTATATGGCAGTGTTCCGTTCATTTTTTTGTTAGGTATTGTTAACAACGAACCAAGGTTAGCCAAAATAGGGGAAAGACAGATTACTTAATCAAGATAATTCACTTTCCCACACACAATCACACCAAAAAACTGAATAGTTAAATGATTGATAAATTAGCAAGATTGCCGCTAAAACCAGTGATTTCGATAATAGCGTCAGTGTTAGCGGAAAATCCAGCCAGATTATCATTTAGAGCCAAAAAGGTTTGAGTTCCAACCCTAAAGGTTGCGGCCCCATTAGCCACAAAATTTGTACCATTCAAAAGGGTTTTTATATTTGCCTCAGTTAAACTGCTCACACTAGCCAATTCCTTGACCTGAGCCGCACTTAAGGCGGTCAAACCATCAATCTTGTCTATGCCAATTTGTAAATCTTTGATGACATCGTAGGAAACTAACAGAGAATCCTGGGGAGTATTAAACACAAAAGTATCAGCATCGGCTCCTCCTAGTAGGGTATCTTTACCCAATCCTCCCACTATCAGATCACTTCCCGATTCACCTGTTAGATAGTCATTGTTATAACCGCCAAACAGTTGATCGCTGCCATTACCCCCATAGAGGGAATCGTTGCCATAGTTCCCATAGAGACTATCATTGCCCGAATCGCCCCATAGACGATCGAAGCCTTCGCCTCCTAGTAGATAGTCTTGTCCGTCACCTCCATACAGGTAATCATTATCGTCACCTCCGTCTAAAGTGTCATTCCCATAATTTCCTTTTAGTCGGTCAGTTCCGCTATACCCGTAAATTATGTCATTGCCATAAAAGCCATCAATTTGATTCTCGGTTGAAGAACCGTGCATTGTGTCATCATTTGTGCCTCCGACCATGTAAAGATAGCCATCTGCTTGCAATTTAAGAGGCCAGTGGCCCCAACGAAAGATATGTCCTTGTGCCATTGCCGTTCACCTCTTTAGAGATAAAAAATGAGTCAATAGGACAAAAATAACTTTGTCACAAGGGTGATGTCATACTAAATCCTTTGAGTATAGGCTACATATGAGGAGAGGCAATAGGCAATAGGCAAAAGGAGCAATAGATAATCAGTTTTTAATAACAGGATTTAGTATCAGTCCCACTGGACATGGAAATTCTCAGGGGAGATCATGGAAAAATAGGGAAAGACAGCGATCGCATCTTTAACCAAAGTACTATTAAAAGCACTAATTTTGCTGTGGATTGATAAAGGCGATCCAAAAAAATCTCTTAAAATAGAGAAAACGAAGCCGTAAGGAAAGAACCAATGGCCACTACCGCAGATGACGTATGGCAACTCCTCGCAGAATTAACCATCAGGCAATCGGAATTAACTGCGGCTCAAAAAGAGACAGACCTACAACTCAAGGAAGTCAGTCAGGCACAGAAGGAGACCGATCGCCAACTGAAAGAGACCGATCGCCAACTGAAAGAGACCGATCGCCAACTGAAAGAGACCGATCGCCAACTGAAAGAGCAACTGAAAGAGACCGATCGCCAACTGAAAGAGCAACTGAAAGAGACCGATCGCCAACTGAAAGAATTAGGTAAACAAATTGGGGGACTCGGTGCAAAATTTGGCAGTTTTACCGAAGGTCTGGCTCTTCCCTCCATGGAAACGATTCTCAGACAACGCTTTGGCATGGAAATTATTAGTCCTAGTGTCCGCGCCAGCAAGGGAGGACAACACCTAGAGCTTGATGTCTTCGCCTATGCCAATGGTTATTTAAACACTGCCTATATTGTGGAAGTTAAAAGTCATGTCAGGGAAGATTCAATTACTCAATTAAAAAGTATTTTGCAACGTTTTCGTACCTTTTTTCCTGAACATCAAGATAAAAAACTCTATGGTATTTTAGCCGCCGTTGATATGTCCCCTGAATTACGTCAAAAAACCCTACAAGAAGGACTTTATGTGGCTCAGATTCACGACGAAGTCTTTGAACTGGATATTCCTGAAAATTTCCAACCCCTCAGCTATTAATTTTTCTTGATACCCCTAGGTCATTTTGTTGTGAAAACTTCAGATCGGTATCACTCTTTTCGGTTTTATTCCCTGGATTCTTGCTCGGCAAAATAACGGGAATAAAGGCGATAAAAAAAATCCCTTATCAAGGGTTATATATTTAGGGTTTGCTGAATAAATCTAAAAACCTTGTTGGATAAGGCTTTTAGACTTTTTTCCCCTCAAAAAGTGCTGACCATTGGAGTGATCGGGGGTAAAATTGGGGGACTTTTTCCCTGAAAATTAGGTAACTGACTACCTCAAAATCGGTAAAACCCTACACCCCACACCCCACACCCCACACCCTACCCCCAGGGAAAACTTTTTGCCGCAAACCCTATTTAATCCCAAGAGTTAATCATCATCAACATTTTAAAACGATTAAAGACATGGGAAAAATTCTGATAACTCGTTGTCAGTATCTCGAAAGAATGACTAATGAAATTAAAAGCTGAACCAATTATCATTGGCTCATTTATGATTGATTGTTATCAGCTTTTCAAAACAAAATTTAGTATTAATCAGCAAAATCTCGAAAAAAATCCCCCCTTTTTACCGGAAACAAAAAGGGGAGAAAATATTAGATAGCTTTACAATCCAGTCATCCATTCCGTATGGAAAAACTCACCTCTGGGTTTATCGGTACGTTCATAGGTATGAGCGCCAAAATAATCCCGTTGTGCTTGGGTGAGATTTTGCGGTAAATTGGCCCGACGATAACTATCAAAATAGTCCAAAGAAGAACTAAAAGCCGGGACGGGAATTCCCAACTTATTAGCCAAGACTAACACCTCACGCCATGCCTCTTGGCGATCGAGGATACTTTGCTTAAATTCCGGTGCTAACAACAAATTCGGCAGCCCCGGATTTTCTGCAAAAGCCTTGCGAATTTTATCCAAAAAACCGGCGCGAATAATACAGCCGCCCTTCCAAATCCGGGCTGATTCCGGCAGACTGATATTATAGTTAAACTCCTGA
Source organism: Microcystis sp. M165S2 (assembly GCF_020245885.1). Lineage (NCBI taxonomy): Bacteria > Bacillati > Cyanobacteriota > Cyanophyceae > Chroococcales > Microcystaceae > Microcystis > Microcystis sp. M165S2. Next base: position 11,575 of record NZ_JADBTZ010000138.1, read on the forward strand.
GAAGCTTTAGCGATTAAAGCCATACCCTGGGCATAGGAACACATTTTCGAGCAGTAAAGAGCATCACGCACTTTATCCACAAATAGTGCCGCATCCCCCGGATAGGTTTCCCCGGGTCCGGGTAACTCTTTTGCGGCTGCCACCCGTTCATCCTTATAAGCGGACATAACGCGAGCATTAACCGCAGCATAAATAGTCGGAATTGACACCCCCAACTCCAAGGAACTTAACACGGTCCAGCGTCCGGTTCCCTTTTGTCCCGCCGAATCCAAGATTAAATCTACCAAATGATGACCGGTTTCCGGGTCAACATACTTAAAGATATCGGCGGTAATTTCAATTAAATAAGAATTAAGCTCATCGGTGCGATTCCACTCGGCGAAAGTTTCCTGTAACTGCTGATTGCTTAATCCTAGACCATTTTTCAGCACATCGTAGGCTTCCGCAATTAACTGCATATCGCCGTACTCGATGCCATTGTGAACCATTTTCACATAATGGCCCGCACCACCAGATCCCACATAGGTGACACAGGGACCATCATCGACTTGGGCGGCAATTTTGGTTAAAATCGGCTCTAATTCCCGATAGGCGAACTCTGTACCCCCCGGCATCAGGGAAGGACCGTGCAGAGCGCCTTCTTCGCCACCACTGACTCCCATGCCGACAAAACCGAGTTTAGTGGTTGATTCTAGGTCGCGGGTGCGTCTTTCTGTGTCCTCGTAGAGGGAGTTACCGCCATCGATAATCATATCTCCTTCTTCGAGAAGGGGTTTTAATTGTTCGATCACGGCATCCACCGGCGGGCCAGCTTTTACCATGACCAGAATTTTGCGGGGACGCTCTAAAATTTGGACGAATTCTTCTAAACTATAGGCCGCCTTGACATCCTTGCCGACGGCGCGAGTTTCCATAAATTCTTTAGTTTTGCTGGCGGTGCGATTGTAAACAGCGATAGGAAAACCCCGACTCTCCACATTGAGAGCGAGATTTTCTCCCATGACAGCTAGTCCGATAACACCGAAGGTACGTTTAGTCATAGAAATTCAGTCTCGGCTGATGCGTTCTTCCTCCCCTTTTAGCGCCTACTTTCCCTAAGATAGCTAAACTTTCCCTATTTCTTAAGCCTTGACTGATCAGTGATCAGTGATCAGTAATCAGTGATCAGTAATCAGATTTGGGTTTTCAGTGACCAGCATTGAGTGAGGAGTGTTACAGCGTTTCTCCTAAAGATGAAGTGTAACCTAATTTGGTATCATCCCCAGACGACCAACTACTGTTGCCTGTTCCCTAAAACCAGAGACTTCCTACCTCACCATTAAGATAACTGCTATAAATGGCATTCACTGATGACTTAAAAACCCCCAAGCGCAGAAAAATTAATGCTAATGTTAAATTAAATTAAGAAAATCCCCATTACTCTTATATGCAGTTAACTTGGCTTGATAGTAATTCTTGGTTAATCGAAATCGGGGGAAAACGCCTGCTTCTCGATCCTTGGTTGGTAGGTTCCCTGACTTTTGGTAATTTAACTTGGCTATTTGAGGGCAAAAAAACCGCTAATCATGCCATTCCCGAACATATCGATCTGATTCTTCTCTCCCAAGGTTTAGAAGATCATGCTCATCCTCCTACTTTACAGGTACTCGATCGCCAAATTCCCGTGGTAGCTTCTCCGAATGCCGAAAAAGTCGTTAAATCCCTCAATTATACCCATCCCATCCCTTTAACCCACGGTTCTAGTTATATCTTTGACAATGCGATCAAAATTACTGCTGTCCCCGGTTCTCCAGTAGGGCCGACTCTGGTGGAAAATGGCTATATTATCAAGGAATTAGCGACCAATCAAACTATCTATTACGAACCCCACGGATATCACTCTCCTACCCTCGATTCTTTGGGTAAAATCGATGTGATTATCACTCCTTTGATTGACTTAAAAATACCTTTCCTCGGACCGGTAATCAAAGGACAAGAAAGCGCTTTAGCAGTCTGTCAACGCTTGCATCCCCAATATATTATTTCTACGGCTGCCGGTGGTGATATTGAGTTTAAAGGTTTATTGATGGCGGTGTTAAGTGCTGGGGGTAGTCCCGAATCTTTTCAAGAATTATTAACATCCCATGCTTTGCCAACAAAAGTAATCGATCCTCGTCCTTGGCAACCTTTTACAGTGGAATTAGGCGAGTGCGTCCCGGGTTTAAGCTAATCTGAGTTAAGGGAAGAATAGTAAAAATACTGACTATTTCTTCCCGATTTTTATCTAAAAAAGTAGAATTTTTGTTATAAGTATATAGGTATTAAAAACTTTCAGATCCCCCCGCCTATCGGCACCCCCCTTATCAAGGGGGGCAGGGGGGATCGAACCTAAAATCCATTTCTAATTTAATTATAACCAGCTACTTATCTCTGCTGGCTACAGATGACATTAATTGTTTAAAAAAACGGCTCTCTTGAATATTGGGTGTAAAATGGGGAGATGCCAATTGTACTATAAATTATAATACTTAGGGCTTACTGAATAACTGCGGTGGTAGATTGTAAAACGTCCAGTTTACACAGCCCGAAATCTTTGCGATTTTTAGTACAGAAAATTATATAATTAAAAGTGGATATTCTCTGCTAAATTGTCTATGAATCAGTTGCCCTTATTTTCTCAATCAAAATCAGTGCGAGACTTTTATCAACCTGATGCTGAAATAATTCTTTATCAAGGAGATAGCAATAATTTTATTAAGACTATACCAGATAATTCTGTGAGCTTGATTATTACTTCTCCTCCCTACAATTTAGGAAAAGACTACGAAAAAAAAATCTCTTTGGATACTTATCTGGAAACCCAAACCAAAATTCTGGGAGAATTCTCTAGAATCTTGCAAGATAATGGCAGTATTTGCTGGCAGGTGGGAAATTTCGTTCAAGAGGGTGAAGTTTATCCTTTAGATATTTTTTATTATCAGCTATTTAAACAAATGGGTTTCTTTTTAAGAAATAGAATTGTCTGGCATTTTGGCCATGGATTACATACTTCTAAAAGATTTTCTGGCAGGTATGAAACTATTTTGTGGTTGACAAAAACCGATAAATATACCTTTAATCTTGATCCAGTGAGAATCCCCGCTAAATACCCTGGTAAGCGTCATTTTAAAGGTAAAAATATCGGTAAACCTTCTGGTAATCCTTTAGGGAAAAATCCCAGCGATGTTTGGGAGTTTTTAGCGCAAGAGTGGGATGAGTTACTGTGGGATATTCCTAACGTTAAATCTAATCATCCAGAAAAAACTATTCATCCTTGTCAATATCCAATTGAATTAGTAGAAAGATGTGTTTTAGCCTTGACAAATGAGGGGGATTGGGTTTTTGATCCCTTTGCTGGAGTCGGAACTTCTCTGATTGCTAGTATTATGCACAATCGTCGAGGGATGGGAAGTGAAAAAGAAGCAGAATATGTGAAAATTGCCCAGGAAAGAATCGCAGCTTATTTTCAAGGAAATCTCAAAATTCGTCCTTTAGGAAAACCTATTCATCAACCTAATGGTAAGGAAAAAGTTGCTCAAATTCCCGAAGAATGGCTACAATAATTGATAATTTTTTTTGTCACCATTTTTATAGAAAACTTTGCAGAATTGTGGCGGTTTCTTGTCCAGTTTTTTCCCAACTAAAAAGCTCGGCGCGTCGGTGACTAAGAGATTTTAAATTTAAGCGCAATTGGTTATTTTTAGCGATTTGCTGCATTGCCTCTCTCATCTCATCAATGCTATAGGGATTAATTAAAATTGCCGCATCTCCTGTGACTTCTGGGAGAGAAGAAAGATTAGAAGTAATTACAGGAGTTCCACAGGCGATCGCTTCTAGTACAGGTAATCCAAAACCTTCCCAAAGGGAGGGATAAACTAAAGCAGTTGCTTGGTTTAAAAGTTGCGGCAATTCTGTATAGGAAACATAGTTTAAAAATTGCACTCGTTGAGAGATTGATAATGCTTCTACCTGTTGCTGCAGAGCCGGGGTAAAACGGGGGTCAAATTGACCGACAATTAATAATTGATATTCGGGGTCGATTTGGGAAAAAGCAGTAATTAAACGACCGAGATTTTTATGAGGATCATAACGACCAAGATAGAGAAAATAGGGACGAGTCGTCAGATTTAGAGGACGAAAATTGTGAGAATCATATCCAGAAAGAATCACGGTTATTTTGTCAAGAGGTATGTTAAAAAACTTATTAATATCGGCGGCAGTTGCTTGGGAAACAGCGATAATATGTGTGGCTTTTTTCAGGACTTGGGGTAAATAGTATTTATTATAAAAAGTTAGCGGAGAAAATTTCGGAAATCGCAGGGGAATTAAATCATGAACTGTGACAATATAGCGGCAATTTCCATAAATAGGTGCTTCGGGAATAGGGGTAAATAGCAGGGAAGACTTCAATTGTTGATAGGTTTGATAGAGTTGGGTTTCTGTCCAAATTAAGCGCTTAATATTGCCTTTGGTTCCCTGTTCTTGGGTGAGGTTTGCCGAGACAGGATAGGTGTTAAAATCTGGGTAACTATTAGAAGTGATTAGGGTAGGATTTAAGTTAGCTAATTGGGGAATGAGATTTTTAGTATAGGTAGTCAATCCAGTATATTTAGTACCGAGAAAAGCGAGATTGATTAATAATTGATGATTTTTATTCATAGATATTAGCTAGTTAAGTAGGTAGGTGTTAAAAGTTGTCAGACACCCCCCTTATCAAGGGGGGATTAAGGGGGGATCAGCACCCCCCTTATCAAGGGGGGATTAAGGGGGGATCAGAGGCAAAATCTATCTTCAATTTAATTATAGCTACTTACTTATTATCAAAGAGAACGATAAGCTTTTATAGTAGCTTGTGCGGTTTTTTGCCAAGAGAATTTTGCCGCTTGTTTTTTTCCTTTCGTGATTAAGTCTTGACGGAGAGAGGTATCACTAATCACCTGATAGATTGCCGCGGCAATTTCCAGGGGATTATCGGGATTAATTAATATTGCCGAATCTCCGGTGACTTCGGGTAAGGATGCAGTATTAGCAGTTACCACCGGACAACCTAAAGTCATCGCTTCTAAAACCGGTAATCCAAAACCTTCATAAAAAGAAGGATAGACAAAAACATCGGCTTTTTGATAATAATCTGCAACTAAGTCATCGGAAAGATAATCAAGATGTTGGATACTATCTCGAAAGGGAGACTGAGATATTTTATCGAAAATTGGTTGATACTTCCATCCTTTTTTGCCAATCAGAATCAGATTATGGTCTAATTTATACCTGTCCTTGAGATAATTAAAAGCGGTGATAAGATTAATAATATTTTTTCGTGGTTCTAGGGTACTAACAAAGAGTAAATAGGGTTTAGTGATAGTTAGAGATGAGGGAAGATTTAGGGGAGAAGTATAACGACTTGCGAGGGGAGTAACAAAAATTTTCTCTGGGTTCACATCTAAATATTCAATAATATCTCGTTTGGTACTTGCGGAGTTAGCAATGACTAAATCTGTCCATTGTAGAGATTGTTTAATGCGTTGGGTGTAGGTTTTGACAATCCCCGTGACAAACTCAGGATATTTAATAAAAGTAACATCATGAATAGTCATAACTTTACGACTCTGACCACAAGGATACACCACATGATCCAATCCGTGGAGAATATCGGGAGAATCAAGAAAGTTTTCTAGATAGGGAATTAGAGGATTAGGAAATCGGGTTAAGATATTGCTAAGACTGACGGGAATTGGTAAACATTTAACCTCTGGATAGGATTGCAGTTTTTCGGGTATAGAAAGATTACCCCGCAGCCAATTTTTTACCGACGGTTGAAAACAGAGGGACAGGGAAAAGTTTTCTTGGTTTTGTAATTTAGCTAATTCGGCAATCAGGTGATAAGCATATAATCCAATTCCACTAGGATTTTGTCTTATCGGTGTACCATCAACTAAAATTTTGAGCATTTGCGGTTAGATGAGATTGACGGGATAGATATTTTTAAAATTACAGATTCAATTGTCAATTTTGCTCGGTTAGGACAAGATTAAAATCGGCAACTTTCTGTTAATGTTAGAGTTTATGCCACTTCCGAACTACAATCTTTAGCAAGTTGAACAATCTTTAATCGCACCCGATGCTTATTGATGTCTAATTATCTACTAGAGACCGCTGCTGGTCTGTTCTTCTCGGAAGTAAAGCTGATATAATTGACAGCTAGGCTGGGCTAGATCGCCTTTTAACTGAATTAAACCCATACTTTCCAGTTTATAGGCAGTAATCGGTTCTAATCGCGCTCCCTTATCGGAAGAATTGACCACTTCCCCCATCGCTGTCAATAATTCCGGCTGTTTTTGCAGACTATCCCAGTGATGACGCAAGTGTGCCGCATAAATTCCCCCTTGGGTAGCAGCATTAGGGAGAATATTTTTTTCCCCGCGCACCCGCGCTTCCAGGGCCAAACGACTAAGATAGGGATGACCAGAGACTAAGGCAATTAAATCCCCGATAAAACGCTGATTATCCTCATTTTTAGGCAATCCGTAGCTACTGGCCAAGTTTTCCAGTTGTTCGAGACTAAAACCGGGTAATTTAATCGCGCGACCGACATTAAAGGGAGATTGATTAGCGTCCAATTGAATATAGATTTCCGTGGAATTAGCAATCGCTAACCGCAAATTTTGCCAGATTTCCAAATTATTAGCTTCTTCGTGCCAACAGCGCAAAAGTGGCAGAAAATCCCTAGCGATGTCGGGATACTCGAAAATTCTGTCTAAATTATCTAGGGCCAAAAAAACAGGCCCGTTAATCTGTTCCAAAAGATAGGACTGAAAATAGGTTTGACAACTGATTAAACTGCCAAATAGTTCCTCATCCCAATATTCATCTAATTGGGGCTTTAAACCCAATTCTCGGCTGACATTTGCCGAAAACCAGCGACAAAATCGGTCTAAACTGGCAAACATCGCCTTTTCTGCCACTTGACAATTAATATAAACTGTGCTATGTCCCCAACTATCTGCCTGAGCGAGCAGATGTTTAAGGAGAGAAGTTTTACCGGTCTTTTCGGGAGCTTTAATGCGAATAAGTGACCCCGGACGATTAATTTCTTGATAACAGTCGCTTTCGACGGGAGGGCGGCTAATATAAGTATCTATAACTGATTTTTCTGCTACTATCGGAGTGGGGTGATTTTTCCATTGAGGATATTTGAGATCTTTGAACCATTCTCGGAGGATTTGGAACTTACCCGGTCCTTTACTACCTAATTCTAGTTCGGGACAGCCATTATCTTTATCTGCCGAGAAATAGCTATAGATTTTAGTCATTTGTTTTTTATAGGTTTCATGGCTGGCGGCCTCAGCCATTTCCCAAATTTCCTCATCGGGTTTACGCCAATTTTCGTAGGCAAAACGAACTAAAAAAATCTCCTTTAATTTGCCTTGAACACCGTATTCTCTAGCTAGATGTTTAAGAAACTCGTCCCATCCCTGTGGTTTCATCCGGTTCTACTTTATTCTACTTATATTCTCTTTTTTTCCATGTTAACCCCTTTCTCCGTCTTGGCAATGGGACTGACATCCTAGAAGGAAAGCCCTATGCTAAAAATAGGTCAATTACCTGATGGTGTTTAAGGGAGTAAAGCCATGAAAATCTCGTTAACCTTGTTTGTTGTGGTCTCCTTGCTGTTAGGTTCAATTCCTCACACTTTAGCGGTTAATAGTCAAGATAACCATTTTGACCGTTCCTCTTCGCCGCTAATTTTACAAAACCGTGACTGTAAGGGTGATAAGGACGACGATTGCAATTAGTCCTGATTATCTCGGTTAAGGTTGTTAATCCCCCACCGATGAAAAAATCGTGGTCGGGATTTTTTTTATGAATTCGCCTGTAATTCCTCTAAACGTGCTAAAACTTCGGCACTGTGAATGGCAGGATTTACCCCTAAATAAATCTCTTTTAAAATCCCTTGGGTATCTATAAGATAGGTATGACGCAGGGAAACATAACCCATCCAAGAACCATAAGCTTTACTAACATCTCCAGTAGTATCTGCTAGTAAGGGAAATTTTAAACCCTCCGAGTCACAAAATTCCGCATGAGAATCGACATCATCGGCACTTACCCCTAAAATTTGCGTATTTTTAGCCATATATTTCGGCAAATCCTGCTGAAAACGCCGCGCTTCTAGGGTACAGCCCGGTGTAAAATCCTTGGGATAAAAATATAAAACTACCCACTTACCCCGATAATCCGATAGGGAAATATTCCCTTCTCCCGTGTTAGTCGGTAGGGTAAAATCGGGTGCAGGTTGGTTTAAAGGGGGTTGGGAACCACCTAAAGCGTTAGCATCGGGAATAAGGGCAAAAAATGCCAGAATTACTGCAATTAAAAAACTCAAAAGTTGACGACGAGACATAATCAGTTATCAGTTATCAGTTATCAGTTATCAGTTATCAGTTATCAGTTATCAGTTATTTTAGTAAAAAATCGTAGGGTTAGGGAACAATCGGTGGCTCTCTTATTCTTTGTGTGATAAGTTTAACTTATACAGGAGCGATCGATCTTTGTGTCCTTTCCCTCGTTCCTGTCACACCGGGAAAATCAACTGTCACCACATCTCCAGGGGAAAACGTCACCAATTAACCCCCTCCACATCAGAGAAAGTTTTGGCCGCATAGTTTAGGGAAAAATTGACAAGATCGATCTGATCCTCCTCAGTCCACGTATCATTTTGATCGAGCAATGGTTGTTGTTGGCCGACAAGTTGATTGAGAATGATTGTGGCCAATCGCAAACGTTCCCCAGATGACAAGTGACAGACCACTTGATTATAAACTTCTTGGGCAGTAGTGGGCATAACAAAAAACTGACGACTGAATGCTTCTAGCTTAATATTCTTTACATAACTTGACAAGGAAAGGGCGAGGTAAAGGGGGAAAATAGATCGAGCTTGTCTTCATCTGCCTAACGATCATGTCTATTGTCACCCTTAACCCCCTTCAATCCCATCAAGATTTAGTCATCGATCCAGCCAAAATCACGGGATTACGGGGAAAAATCACTATCCCCGGCGATAAATCTATATCCCATCGCTCCCTGATGTTAGGAGCGATCGCCGAAGGTGAAACCGTCATTCATGGGTTATTATTGGGCGAAGATCCCCGCAGTACCGCTAGTTGTTTTCGCTGCATGGGTGTGGAAATTTCCCAACTCAACAGCGAGAAAGTGATCGTCAAAGGTAGGGGTTTAGGCAATCTTGAGGAACCCCTAGAAATCCTCGATGCGGGCAATTCCGGCACGACGATCCGCTTAATGTTAGGATTATTGGCCGGTCATCGGGACCGTTTTTTTGTCGTTACCGGTGATGCTTCCCTGCGCTCGCGTCCCATGTCCAGGGTGGTGAAACCCCTAAGGGAAATGGGGGCGCAAATTTGGGGCAGAAAAGCCAATTCTTTGGCCCCTTTAGCCGTTTCTGGGCAATCTCTGCAACCGATCCACTACTATTCTCCCGTTGCTTCTGCACAGGTGAAATCCTGTCTTCTCCTCGCAGGACTGTTAACGGAGGGGAAAACCACGATCACGGAACCCGCTTTATCTCGCGATCACAGTGAACGGATGCTGCGCGCTTTTGGGGCAAATATTGAGGTGGATGGGGAGACTAATAGCGTCACGGTGACGGGTTATCCCACTTTAACCGGACAAACGGTGATTGTACCGGGGGATATCAGTTCGGCAGCCTTTTGGTTGGTAGCGGGGGCAATTGTGCCTAATTCCGAGTTATTAATCGAAAATGTGGGCATAAACCCGACTAGAACTGGAGTTTTACAGGTTTTACAGGCAATGGGAGCAGATATCACCCTCGAAAATCCACGGGTGGTGACGGGGGAACCGGTGGCGGATCTGCGGGTGAAATCCAGTCCACTACAGGCAACCACGATCGCCGGTGAGATTATACCCCGTCTGATCGATGAAATTCCGATTTTGGCAGTAGCGGCGGTTTTTGCCCAAGGAACGACGATTATCAAGGATGCCGAGGAATTACGGGTGAAGGAAAGCGATCGCCTGACAGTGATGGCCACCCAACTTGATCGCCTAGGGGCAAAAGTAAGGGAATTACCCGATGGTTTAGAGATTACCGGCGGTACAGGCCTATTCGGCACGGAAGTGGACAGTTTTACCGATCATCGCATTGCTATGAGTCTAGCGATCGCTGCCCTCAATTCCCGTCAACCCACCACTATCCATCGCGCTGAAGCGGCCGGCATTTCTTACCCTGATTTTGTTAGCACCTTAAAGCAAATTTGTCAAGAGTAAAAATATTAAGTTTTTCTGCGAGCGGGTGAGGGGTAACTGGTACAATTGCAGGATAAATCACACAGTAGTGGGACCCCTGTGTGATAATCAAGTTCATCGATCGAGGTAGCGAAAAATAGAAGCGTCCCTAATTCAAATTTTCCATAAAAACATCTCCCTATCTACCCCACTCCCGTCTTCTATTCCCCACCGATAATGGAAATCATCGCCCAATTAGAGAAAGTTTCCTATATTTATCCCGAATCCTCCAATCTAGTGCTGAAAAATATCTCTTTAGCAATTCATCGAGGAGAATTTTTAGGTATTATCGGGCCCACAGGTGCGGGAAAAACTACTCTCTGTTTAACTCTTAACGGTATTGTCCCCCAATTTTACGGAGGGCGTTTTTTTGGTTATGCAACAGTAGCAGGTTTAGACACTTTAACCCATCCGGTTAGCACCTTGGCCCGCTATGTGGGGGCAGTATTTGAAGATCCCGAAACGCAACTTTTAGCCACTTCTATAGAAAATGAAATCGCTTTTACCTTAGAAAATTTAAGGCTACCGCGAGAGGAAATTAAAGCGCGCATTCCCAAAGTTTTAGCAGCAGTCCGGTTAGAGGGAATGGAAAAAAAATCGCCGGGGGAACTATCGGGAGGACAAAAACAACGATTAGCGATCGCCGCTGCCCTCGCAGTTCAGCCCGCTTTGTTAATTCTCGATGAACCCACCTCCCAACTGGATCCGGTGGGATCCCAAGAAGTTTTCGCCACCATTAAGGAATTAAATCGCCATCTCGGTGTCACTATTGTCATGGTCTCCCACGCGGCCGAGGAAATGGCCGAATATGCCGATCGCCTTGTACTATTAAGGGAAGGTGCGATCGAAGCTATGGGAACCCCAGCAGAGATCTACTCCCAAGTACAACGTTTACAGGAAAATGCCCTGCGTCCCCCGCAAGTGGCCACTACTTTTGCTTTGATCGAGCAAAACATCGGGGCGCTCGCAACGCGCTCGCTACGCGAGATCGAATCAATTCCTGTCACCCTAGACCGAGGTTTTGCCCGTTTAAACGAGCTTAAATCCTTTTACCATCAGATAACCCCAACCCCTCCCTTATCGTCGGTTTCTGACCCCTTAAACCCCATACTGAGGGTAAAAAATCTCTGCCATACCTATCCCGATGGTACTACCGCCTTGCGGGATGTGTCCCTCGATATTGCCGAAGGGGAATATCTGCTGATTATCGGTCAAAATGGGGCGGGAAAAAGCACTTTAGTCAAGCATTTTCTCAATCTTCTCTCGGCGACCACCGGTCAAGTTATGATTGATGGACGTTCGATCTCGCGTAGCGAGCGCGTTGCGACCGATAGCTTTTCTGTCAGTGATTTAGCCCGTTCGATCGGTTATGTAGCCCAAAATCCCGATAATCAGATTTTTAACACCACTGTCGAGAAAGAAGTATCATTTGCCCCGACTAATCTCGGTTATCCTCCAGAAATCGTTACCCAACGCACGAAAGCAAGTCTAGAAGCCATGGGATTGCTAGAATATCGATCCTATCATCCTCTCTCCTTACCGAAAGGCGATCGAGCGCGGGTAGTGATTGCGGCAATTTTAGCCATGGAACCGCGCATAGTTGTGTTTGATGAACCGACCACCGGCCAAGATTACCAAGGGGCTAAGGCAATTTTAGAGGTGAGTCGTCAATTACACCAGATGGGCAAAACGGTGATTGTTATCACCCATCACCTCTATTTAATGCCAGAATACGCCGAAAGAGTAATTATTATGGGTCAAGGAACTATCCTTTTAGATGCCCCAATCCGGCAAGCTTATCATCAAACCGCTCTCTTAGCCAAAACCTATCTAACTCCACCCCAAGCAGTTTTATTAGCACAAAAATTAGGACAACTTTCCAGTTATCCTAATTCTCTTTTAACTCCCCAGGAAATTGCCGATTGTTTTCAGAGGATTTAAGTAGGGTTTGCTGAATAAAGCTAAAAACCTTACAGGAAAAGGCTTTTAGCTAGATTGAGAGTCGCTCAGGTGCCCCTGAATCTGCTAAAATTACTCAAAACCCTTGCATCTTCTCTCCTTAGTACCAATGTATCGCA